>QCWC01000154.1 GCA_013114705.1 Candidatus Nitrosocosmicus sp.
AAGGGAATACTTTTAATAATAATTACTTAGAATTTCAATTTTTTCTAAAACTGCTAGAATATTAGAGTATTGCAACTAGTTAGCAAATCCAATATATTTTTTCTATAGTATCAAAGATATGAATAATAAAGCCAAAAATATTCACAACCAAAACAAAAACAAACTCTTTGTCGCATCAATCGCAATAGTGGTTGCCTTGACACTTTTCGCAAGCCCCCTAGTGGCTATAGATCACGCCTTTGCAACCAAAAAGAAAAAAGGTGGTAATGTAGCCGAGCAATCAATCTCTCAATCACAGTCTTCAGTTCAAAATGCATTATGTGCTTCTGGTGGAACAACATTCCTATCATGCAATAACGTTAGTTTCCAAAACCAAAAGAATACTGGAAACAATGCATTAGCTCAACAAGACGATGACGACGACGGAAACTCTGCAAAACAAGGCATCAGTCAATCACAATCCTCTAGCCAAAACAGTCAAGTGGTATCCGGTGGAGATACGATAGGTTCTGGTAACAACATCAACGTTCAAAACCAAGAAAACAGCGGCAACAACGCTTTAGCGCAGAGCTAACCGCTCCACTTTAATCTTGATTTGAGATCTAAATTTAGCCGGGGTTGTTTAGAATGTTGTGGTTCATGATAGTAATCTGTTTGCTCTACTATTTGGCAACGTTAAATAGTTAGGCTACTTACCTACCTACCTGCCTACCTGTTTATTTGCATGCCTGTCTGCTATCCAACCAGCCATAAGGCCACTAATTTATGCGAAAAATCTTACTTTTATTACATCTTCGACAATTAAAGCCCATACAATGCTACACAAACATATTTTATTTGACCATTGAAAAACCCATTAAACTTGTAAAGAATAATATTCGCATGATTATATCGATTCAGTACATGAAAAGCAACCGTGTTTTTTACCTTCCAAAACGTTTCAGATCTTTAACAGTTCTTATTTTAATCTTGGGCTTCGGACTATGGAATTATCCATTTATTACTGGAAGTACCTTTTCAATAAATTCTCAAAACAGTTTATTCCAACCCTATGATCAATTACGGGTATTTGCTCAGAATGCAGAATCGCCAGATAAAAATAGAACTGAGCTAGTATATCACCTAAGCAGTGATGAACCGTGGAGGGCTACAATTGCCCTACTTGATTCTCAAACAATGTTAAAAATGGGTTATAACGTTACGTTAATGTTAAGCATAGAAGGAGTTCAATTAGGCGTTAAGAATCCACATCAGTATCTTGGATTGAATCCATTAATCCAGAATGTTTCCAATTTTATGAATAAAGGCGGAACTGTAATTATATGTGAAGTATGCCTAAAGATTGCAGGATATAACAATTCGGATATAATTGACGGATCGATCATAGGTTCGCCTACCATAATGGCTAATTTATTAAACAAAACTACTGTTGTAGATTACTGATTTGCCTGTCACTTGAAGATAAGGGCAAGTCGATTGATAATGACGAAGATTATCAACTCAATTTAGTTCTTTTTTTGAAGATTATCTGAAAAGGAATAATGAGAATCCAAAGATATGACGCAAACTGTATGTTTATGAAAGCAACGCCTATAGACCCAGCAAATATTATGGCAGGAAAGATTCCCTGTAATATATACAATTTTTTTTGACGTTGTGTCATGTTATCATCCTTTAGCAGGTTATACCTTAGCGCATGTATCCAAATCAGGGAAAGCAGGAGGCTAGTAATTGTTAATATTAGAGCGTAGAGCGCAAATGTTGAAACATAATTATTTTCAAATCGTAGAGCGGTTCCAAAGGATATCAAGGTAACAAAAAACAAATACAACAGGTTTAACCATAACATAACCGCGTGTGAGTCTTTTATCTTGTTAAAGATGAGATGATACTTGATCCAAAAAATCCCTATTACAGCAAAACTAGTGAGGTATATTTCAAATTGAGGGATAAGCTGGAACAATCTATTTGTTACTTCAGCTTCTGATAAATTTGGGGGCAATTGTGGAATTTCAATTGAAATCGCAATGAACGTAATAGAAAAGGCAAATATTGCATCACCAAAGGAAGTGACATGATCCAAGCGCACATTGTTGATTGAAACCATTATCTTTCATATTCGATACTCGATTCATAATAAAAACAATATCATTGCTGTGTCATTGGGACAGGAATGTACTCATATTTCAGGACTCGCCCAAAAAATAACATAACAACAGAATCAGGAGAATCAGATATGAAATGAAGAAAAGCAATGAAATAGGTACTTTTTTTCATGCAACAAAATTATTCATTGCTAAAGTGAAATTTTCTGCCCGTCTTTTTCCAATGATGATCGAGGATATCAAAACACAATCTATCAGCCATCTTGATCTTACCCCTAAAGCCACAATTAGAATCAAATGTGCCACTTAAATAGGTGTATTAAGCCAATTATTCTTTCATTTAATATGATTACATTCCCTTTTCTGCTAGAGTCATTCATTAACTCAAACTCTATTTTTTTTGCTAACGAGTCAAAGCTTTTGTGGCGTTGTAATAGTTTTACCTATCTGGTCACCCTTTGCCATCATGACATGGCCTTTTACCATGTCGCGAAATGGCAATACTGCGTTTATGAGAGGTTTAATTTTTCCCTTTGAAGTCCAAAACAATACATCTTCTAGTTCGGCTTTTGTTCCTTGAGTGGCTCCAACTATATTTATCCCCCTAAAAAATAGATAGCGTAAATCGATACTAGAATCATATCCTGTGGTAGCACCTGTAGATACCAATGTGCCTCCCATTTTGAGTAGTGCCACTTCTTGGGGGAATACCGTCTTGCCAATATGTTCAAAAACTATGTCTACTCCTTTCTTGTTGGTAAACTCTCTTACTTTTTTGTACCAATCTTCCTCTCTGTGATTTACCACGTGATCTGCACCAAGTTCCAGACACTTGTCCATTTTTTGCTGATTTCCGGCGGTGGCAATAACTGTGCAGTCATACAGTTTTGCAATTTGGATACCTGCCATTCCTACCCCGCTTGTTCCACCCATTACAAGTACCGTTTGTCCAGGTCGCATTCTAGCTCTGTCCACAAGCATGTGCCAAGAAGTCATTCCTACCATAGAGATAGCTGCTGCATCTTCAAATGATACATTGTCACTTATTTTAGTCACGTTTACTTCTGGCAGGTGTGTATACTGGCAATAGCCTCCCCAAAGTGGCCCTGTTTGAAACCCCCAAACTTGTCTTTTCTCGCAATCAAATTCTCTTCCCGACGTGCACTGATAGCAGATACGGCAACTCAAATTACCGTGAGAAACCACCCTGTCACCCTTTACAACTGAAGTGACTTCTTCACCTACTTCTTCTACTGTTCCTGAAATATCAGTGCCCGAAATATGTGGCATTGGAACATTAATTGGCTTACCCCATATTGCCCACAAATCATTGTAGTTATAAGCAGCTGCTTGTACTTTGATCAAAACTTCGTTTGGCTTTATCTTTGGAATATCAATATCTTCTATCTTCACAACTTTTTCTGGATCTATATCATGCTCTCTAAAAACTGCGGCCTTCATAATCTTAACTCTTCCAATTTATTTGCGATAAAAGTTGATAAATATGCACTAGTGTTCACAGTTATATAAAAAAATAAATGATCAAAATATACCTTGTCTTTTGATTTAAACAAATCAGGATTTTAAAACTCTGCATTCATGTATTAAGTTTATACATTGAATCATTTTCAGAAGGGTCTTGTCAAACACACCTATGATGATCAAATGAAACTTTATTGAACATGCAATACTTTCAAATATAAATGCAGATTACTTTCATGTGATTTGGACTTTTTTTAACAATAGAGTCTGATTTAATATATATTATTCCAAACTAGGTATCATTTAGTCTACTGTTGTTCAATATTATTCAAACACAAATTTTCCACCATATTTTTTTTCTAACAAATGCAACAATACTTGGTCTTCATTACTAGATTTTTGTTGTTTTCTATTTGTCAAGCCCAGATCGGTAAAAAAGTTTTCAAATCCACCTGGAATAAACATGATTAGTAATGTGCCCTTTTCCTTACCAATCTTTCTATACGAATGTGGAATATCTTTTTCAAGGATCAGTATTTTTTCTTTTTCTGCATGAATTATCTCTTTTCCCTGTTTAAATAGAAATTTTCCCTCCATTACATATACGATCAATTTTTCTTTACTGTGTGAATGCATAGGAACTTCTAGATCCTCTTCTCCCAAAAGCTGAATTTCCAGTAATGAATATTTCCCTCCTGTTTGTTCTCCAGATAAAACTATTTTAAAATCTAGTAAATCCGTATTAAAAATTTGATAAGTTTTTCCCTGGTCATTCCGAGATCCGGAAGAATTATTGGGATTATTTGCATTCATAGGCATTCTTTGGCAATAAATAGATATAAATATTTAGTGCATTTAGATTGCAAAAAGGATCCAAAATTGATTGAATGATTGCAGAGCGCTTTAAAGATTGGCATGCTAGGGATGTCCGGTACCTGATATAGGACAAATCATGTAAAAATTTTGAGTTTAAAGAGTTGCTGGTACGTTTGTAATTCAAAAGGAGAGATACCGCCTGGAAAGGTTACATACACCAGCAGACTTGCATATCACCACCGTCGCTAGCGATAAAACCTCGAAACATTTTGCCAAAATTTGATTTTCAAGCACAAGTATATGAATCATATAGTTATATTGTTATGTACAAATCTAAGGGTAAAAAGTATTAATATCTAAAATGCACGTGTAAGATTAAATGGCATATTTCTTAAACTGTATTCCTAAGCAGGGTGCTAGAAATATCTACCCCCTTTCCTCATCTTCGTTTGCTTCTACAAGCACTCCTGCACGGGCCAAATCGTCTTGTTCATTTGCTAACTGTAAGATAAAGCCAATTTCAAGATGCTCTGTATGCTCGGAGTACTATTGTTACGATCATACCTACGGACATATTCATACTATAGAGAACTTTGAGATACTGTGATATTTTCTTAGCTCTGTTGAATGCTTGATTAAAACTCAGGTAAAATTTTTCATATATAACTATTATATTGAATATACTGGGATAGTGTTTTTCCCAAGCTGATCAATTCTGGTGTAGTAAACAGTGATTGTAGAACATGATTATCCAAAGGCTCCATGTTAATCAGTATTTCTTTTAACGGCCTGTTAAATCGCTCAGATTCCTTTTCTATTACCATGATTGTAATATCTAAATCTTCGATATCAAATTCTCCAAATGGCAGCTTTGACATCAGATACTTGCACTTTTCAACCAATACAAAGCGATTTTCTCTTTCTGACATCATACTATTGATAAAGATATGTTGTAAATACTATAAGTTGATTTGAAATAAATTTTACTTAAGAATCTTCTTTAAGATTCAAAGAATAATATTTCAAGTCCGAGATGGACAGATCTCTAATTAGATGCATGAGGATGTTTATGCAGATTTACCCCCAACTACTAATCAAATAGAATTATTTACTGTTCAATATTACCTGAACATATTCACACA
>QCWC01000155.1 GCA_013114705.1 Candidatus Nitrosocosmicus sp.
TCTTTTTACTTTTTTGAGGAGTCATGATATATTGAATTACATATGTTTTCAAAAGAAATAACGAGAGTAGTGGAATTTTAGCTCATGAAGTAATAATCTAAGACTAAATATCTAGAGTATATTCATTAATCTCAAAATCATTTATTGACCAATTATTTCCTTGTTAATATATTTGTCTCAGAGAGGATGTTTTTGTCTATAATGATTTTCAAGTTCTGTCTCATCTCTTGCTTTGTAACTGCAAATTTTGCAAGATTTATTGTCTTTTCGTGAATGAAGAAAGTCTGAAAGATGCATCAATAGAATGGTAATACCCCACATATATAGTGGTGTATAGCAAAATATTTATGCTATTGGTATTTTCCCTTTTAGGGACTGACCATCCAAAACTTTTGATCTGTGAGAACCTAGAACGTAATTTGTCAAAGCTATATAGTATTGGTAGTCGTAATTAAGGAGTCATATTGTATGACGGATTAAACAACATATTATATTTACTATAAATTCTTTGTTTTATAGGCTGTTTGTAATGAATAAACTCACAAAATTGTCAATTGTTAGTGTTTTAGCCATTGCAATGATGATTATACCCATTACAAATAGTGGCAAGGTACCAAACATATTAGCACAGTCACAATCTGCTACATCTCAAAAAGAGTCCCAACCGCCGGCAGATAGCGCTAACAACACACAAGTAGGACAAGTATTTACGTTTAATGAAAAAAGTAAACCTGTAAATGATCCTAAAAAGTGTGCAACCTTTGTTAGCGGATTAAAAGGAAAAGCAATACCAGACTACAATTTATGCGATGTTGTAGTGTATAGACAAGCTCCTGAGATCACAAGAAATGATGGATTAGTAATGAATAATTTTTCAGGTATTGGTCATTATATTGAAATGGTTCCAGCAGTCTTGAATAATACTAATATATTTATGGGAAATGGAAGCAGTGGTGGTAACGGTACGGGCAACAACACCGGAAACTTAAAGGCAGCCTTTGGAGAATTTGCCTTACTTGACTCTGAGGTTATCCCCGTGAGAGAAGTAATGCAGAAATATGATTGGACAGAGACATCTTTACATCATCACCTCTTAGGTGAAACACCGAAGATACTATTCCTCCACTGGTCAGTAATTGGTGATGGGAACGAGTTGATAAAACAAGCCAAAGAGATGATAATGCAAACATCAACATATCAAAACCTTACTGGAAACAGTAAAACCCCGTCTTCAGCGGGACCATAATCCATCCTTTTTTCTATTTGATGATAAAAATAGTCGTCTAGAAAAAAATTACAATAATTAGACATCCTTATATAATTCTAATCACTTTAGATCTTAGATAAGAAATTTCTCCTTCATTAGACATCTCAAGAATAATCGACGCTCAGAAACAATTAACTAAATTACACATTCGAAAAACAGATCTCATCAGATCTGCTACATTTTCTCACATTACAAAAAACAATATTCATCTAAAACTTGAATGTCTACAAAAAACTGGATCCTTTAAAGTTAGAGGAGCCATGCTCAAGATAAGTAACCTTCCAGATGACCAAAAAAAAGGGGGCGTAATTGCCGCTTCGGCCGGAAATCATGCTCAGGCTGTAGCCTTTGCCTCTTCAATTCAAAGTATATCAAGTGTGATTGTTATGCCCAAAAACGCTTCGCCAAGCAAGATACTTGCTACTAGATCCTACGGGGCCAAGGTGATACTTGAGGGAAACGATTATGATGAGTCGGCAGAATATGTTAAAGATTATGCTAAAAGGGAAAACAGGACTATTATTCCGGCTTTTGATGATCCTGAAGTAATTGCTGGTCAAGGAACAATAGGCCTGGAAATACTCCAACAATTAGATGATGTTGAGGAGATTTACGTGCCTATTGGCGGCGGCGGCCTTATCTCTGGTATTGCAATGGCAGTGAAATCTTCTCATCCAAAAGTCAAGATAATTGGTGTTGAATCCTCCGCATTTCCTACTATGAGAGAATCAATTAAGAAAAAGAAAATAACGAAACTTGCCACTGGGCATACAATAGCAGATGGTATTTCGATCAAAACCCCAAGTGACTTAACGTTCGATATTGTAAAAAAGTACGTCGATGAGATCGTAGTAGTCGATGACCCATCCATTGTCAAAACCATGTTTCTACTTATGGAAAGATCAAAGATAGTTGCAGAAGCAGCAGGAGCTGCTTCGCTTGCATACCTACTCTCGTTGCCAAAACCGCAGAGAAGGGGTAAGAAAGTTGTTTCAGTAATCTCTGGAGGAAATGTCGACATGTATTTGCTTGGACAAATAGTTTCTAAAGGTCTTATGCAAACGGGTAGGTTGTTAAAGATTTTTGTTGATTTACCCGATAAGCCTGGCGCCTTAAAAAAAATAGTAGATGAAATAACAAAAGCCAATATTAACATTGTAGAAGTTGAGCATGATCGATTAAGTTCCAATGTTCCTGCGGGAACTGCAGGTGTTTACCTGAGCCTCGAGCTTGAGAATCGTGAAAAATCAAAAACATTAATTGATTTATTTAAAAAGGAGAAAATTATATTTAGTATATTAAAATAGACGAATCTCCTAAAGGAGAACTGTGCCCCCATCTATGACAATAGTATTACCCGTTGCGAAAGAGAAATTATCATCCGCCAAGCATGCGGCAACTTTAGCCACCTCCTCGGGTTTACCCCATCGTTTCATGGGTACCTCTTGGGCTGCCTCGATTCTGACTTCTTGCGATATGGCTTCATAAGTGGCTTTAGTTGCTATATTTCCTAGAGCTAAACTGTAGGCACGAATATTACTGTTACCATACTCTTTTGCAATACATTTGGTTAATGAAATGTTTCCAGCCTTAGCAATGGTATATGGAAATCCACCAGTGCGCCCCGAAATTGCAGGTGTTGAGGAAATTGTAATAATCACTCCTCCGCTGTTTATTCGATCAATTTCTTCTGAATTGTCTAGGCTAAACATTCCTGATTCATAAATGTCATTACCTTGTTCATCACTTGACAATCTCTTTTCATTTCCAAAGTTATTCTGTTTTGAATGGCTAACCTTATACTTTAACATATGTGGTATTACAGCTCTCGAGAGTCTAACTGCTCCAACTAAGTCAACGTCAATTATTTTCAAAAGTTCATCAATAGTTCCCTCGTGAAACGGCTTGTTCCAGATGGTTTCATTATATGGATAACCTGAATTATTTACCAGGACATTAATTTTATTAAATTTCTCTATTACCTTTTCAATGAACCTATTGACGCTTGATTGATCTGTTACGTCAACTTCTAGCGCCAAAGTAGATCCTTTTATCTTTTTAGCCGCAGTCACTGATTGTTCTAAGGATCTCGAACAAACTACAACGTGGGCATCCTTGTTTTCTGAAAATTCTTTTGCAATTTCAAAACCTATGCCCTTACTCGAACCTGTAACGATAACTACCTTGTCTTTAAGAGACATGCTGCTATCCAGTGGTGGATGAATGCATAATTTATTGTATATGCTTTTTACTTTTGAGTACAACTTTTGCCGTTTTTGTAATTTTCTGCAGCAATGACTAACACCATGTAATGGCCACAGGATTGACATGTATTAAGCCAAAATCTTTTAACGTCCTATAAAGTAAAAAAATTTTTTATCATGAAGAAAATTCAACCAATTTAGATGCTTCTCTTGGCTTTCTTGAATTTGTAAGCAAATTAACTTAGATATAAAGTAAATTAATGTTTATAATAGTTTCAAATATGAATCCACCCTAATAATATCTTGATTATTTGGACATCTCAAACTTTAAGTCCCTCTCGCTCTTCACACACAGTTTTGGATGTATACTGGATAAATTGTACAATAACAAATTGAGTGGTAGTGTCTAAATCAAAGTCAAAAAAAATCAAAATTACAAGGCTAAGAAATTCCATAAAATTCTATCTACCTAGAGTAGAAGGGTATCTTGAAGTTATCACTGGTTTATCAAAAGAATTTGACGGGATGTCATTAATTGAATTTGACGGATATTTTGAAAAAAAAGTCGAACCAGCAAAGTATGTGAGAGCGGAGGTACATACCAGCAAGTTAAATGAAAAAAAAGTAATTAATTATGCAAAAAAAATTCGTGATAGGCTAAAACAGAAAAGTCTTGCTGTCGAAATAAATGGGGAATTTATTTTGGTGGAGTAGGTTTGATCAGTGAAAAAGTGCTCAGTCCTTATAATATCTTTACATTTGAACAAGTAGCATGTATTATCCAATAGAGTATAGGAAATAGTAAAGATCCTTCGTTGTGAATGAAGACAGTGTATAACAAAGGTCGATATCAAACTAAAAAAATACAATTTATCTCTTCTGGTTTAAATATCTCCTTTTTCAAAGGCTTCATCTTTTTTATTGTCAAATATCCATCGTTTTTGTTTGAAGAATAGTAATAATAATGATGTTATAATTACCATAGTTACCAATACTGTTGTAAAGCCTGAAGGGATTTCACCTAACTTTGTAAGATCCAATCCATTCATTCCATACACCCCCGCAATCAATGACAAGGGCAAAAGGATCACACTAAAAATAGTTAGTATTCGCATTGTATCATTGAGTTGTAGTGAGACGTTTGCTAGATACAAATCTCTGGTAGAGTTTATTGTGTCTCCATAGGACTCTATCAAATCTATTATTTGAGTAATATCGTCATATGCAATCTTCAAATATCTTAGTTCTTTACTTACATCTTCCTGCAAATGCAAGAGAAAATTAATCATATCTCGAGTATACCAAAAATGTCTTCTTATTATGATAAGTTGCCTGGTAACAATATCTAAGTATTCGAGCATTCCCTTTGAAGTCCTTTTTATCAAAGATTTTTGTTCAAAATCAGTAATTGTAAGTTCAACCGAGGTTAAAAGTTGTTCATATCTACCTATGATTTCATCTATTATAGTATAGTAAACAGCCTGTATGTTCGATTCTAAAAGTCTTTTGTTTTTCTTCTCCATCACGTGTTTTATAGGACTAAGGATGTCAACTTCAGACGTATGTATTGTGACTAGCCAATCTTTACCCATATAGATATAGATTCCATAAATCATGAGCTTTCTGAGCGTCTTGTACCTAATATCCAAAAGTATGCTAAAGATACAATCGTCCAATATTCTTACTTGGGGTCTTTTAGCTTGTTGTTCTGTAATTTTTATGCTATCTTCATCTAAATTATATTTATCTTTAATAAACTGCAAATCCTCTGGAGATGGGTCCTGTAAATCTATCCACACCTTATCACCTATATTTTTTGATTGAGCATTTTCTCCTAAATAACCTATGCCCTCTGGGCCAAAGTAAAGATATTGGGTCTTCGACAATCAAGCATCAGATAATATAGAACAACAAAGACGGTTTTGATATAAATCTAACTGTTTATAGCGACAGGTATATGAATAGTACTACTCGTATTAATTGAAATCGCTTAAATTACATATCTAAAAATTGAAGATTTTGGTGATCATGTTAAATCATTATTGATATTTTACAATT
>QCWC01000156.1 GCA_013114705.1 Candidatus Nitrosocosmicus sp.
ATCGTGTCCTAGTAAATAGTTAGATTATGTTCATATATTCTTTAACAACGATGCTAAATAACTTCAATAGAGTCTTCAGAAAACCCCTTGGTTAACAAAAATTCTGTGACCTTTGAGCGGTGGTCACCCTGTAACACTATTATACCATTTTTTGCAGTTCCGCCTGTCCCAATTGTTTTTTTTAACTCATGAGCAATTGACTCCATTTGACCTTGGTCAGAAAATCCCTTGATGTTTGTTACTCTTTTTCCTCTTTTAATCACATATAGCTGGACTGTAATTTTTAATTCATCTTCATCGAGTCTTTTTAATAAGTCGCCAAAAGAATTATCATCTTCTAACGGAAAAGATTCAATCTTATTTTTTTTTGAACCTGATGGTTTCTCTTTTTTTATCTCGGATATATTCTAGCTACCTAACCATGATATTTAATTTTTGTTATGTATTTGGTACATGTATTACTTTGTTATTGATTTATTAATAAAGATCTTCAAGAAGGCCCTAGCATCATAAAATAGAAATTGAGATTTATGAGAGAAGTATTTCGATAAATGAGACTAAATTGGTATTTCATCTATGTAGATCAAGACATTTCAGATGCAAAAAGTAAGGTAAAAAGAGATTTTAAATTTGTATCGCTATTATTACATAACTTCCTTTATTAAAGCTGATTAAGTTTGCAATTTTGGCCTTGAATCCATACTTCTTATTCCTCAATCTCAGGATGTCGTTTTTTTCAATAGACTCAACAATATGAGCTCTTCCTGAAACCCATGTTCCTGTAGGAGTCCCCTTGTAATCACAAGGAGCAATTTTTACTTCATTATTAATCTTGATTCGTTTTACCTTGCCCGTTTTTTCTTTAGTTACTACATATATGATATTATTTTTTTGAACAAACCAGACTGGAGTCTTGACCCCATGTTTATCCTTTCGATATGTTTCAAGGTTTATATATGAAGAGTTATTAAATAGGGAATTTTCTCTGGTCACAACAATAATAAATGATTACAAGTTATAAACAGTTGTTGGGTCTAATAAAGCCCTCCTTTTATGAACTAAAATTATTGTTAATAGAATGTTGCCATTGGTGGTTTAACAAGATAACATGTGCCTGATCCAAGATTTTTCTATGGAATTGAGAAAGTTAATCTTTTCACTTTGATAAATTTCAAATTCCACTGGTTTTACCCATTATTATTCCAAATCTCAAAAGCTAAATTTGCTAAAATCAGTGACCAAAATCAAGGATTACGCTGTGATATCAACATATATACTTATTTTCATTGAAATTAATATAGATTTATGCCATCATTTAATTTTTTTAAAAGAAAGGGCAAAGACATTTCAAAATTAAACAATAAACTAAATGATACTCAAGTAAACATGCCATCTCCATCATCACAAAATCTGGGAGATACATTGACGATTGAAGATGCACAAGATTTGCTAAACAGAATAGATAATGGATTGACTCGGAGTCTTTTGTTGGGTTTGGAAAAAACGTTTCAAGATACAAATCTAATTTTTCAACACATCAATGTCATTGCACAGGATCTGGAGAATGAAGAAATAGAGGTTGAAGAAGAAAAACTTGCACCACTTGTCAAGAATACTAAGAACACTATAGTAAGGGCATTAAAAAGGGAGTCTTCAAATAACATACCGATTCCCAAAACATTTGATGAGTTTGTAAAATTTAAAGAATCACTTGATGCTTCTATTAATAGATTCGGTGAAGTTACTAGTTCTCACAGCCGGATAGTAAATATGTTCATGAAGAAGCACGCAAATAGTTTGAGAGGTGATTTAAAGAAGATAAGCGACATTTCAGAAAAATTAAGTGACGAATTTGAGGAGCTATCCATGGAAAAAAGGATCGTGGAAGAATGCAGGTCTAACCTCTCAGTTTTGAAGGCTAACATGGATGAGAGGGAGAAATCTGTAGGACTATTAGAAAAAATCGATAAAGACTGCATACAGATAGAAGAAGAAATTAAAAAAAAGGAATATGAAATAAATAAACTAAGATCATCATCAGATTATTCAAAAGCTTTGAAATACCTACAGGAAAAAGAACAGATCGAAAAAGAGAAAAAGATTTTAATAGAAAAATTAAATCGAATTTCAAGTCACTTGTCCAAGGCAGCAAACAAATACTCATACGGTTTAACAAAATCCACTATTGAAAAAATCGACACTATTGTGAATAAACCTTCAGAGATAGCATATAAACAGGATATGTCAGAATACTTGAATCTAGTGAAGGAAATGAAAGAATCTGTTATGTCAAACAAAATTATCTTGAAGGATTCAAGCAAAATTATTCAATATTTCGATATACTAAATGCTGAGTTACCAAACTTTAAGAACGCAATCCTAAAACTTGATTTAGAGATAAACAAGTTAAAGGATAAAGAGAAGGTTGCTATTCTAGATAAACTTAGTCAGAGTCAAGAACAGAGCAAACAAGAAGTCGAACGTCGTATGGCAGAAAATCAAAGAAAGAACGAGATTTTGAAAAACAACTCAAAGATTGAAGAACAAATAAAGATAACTAAAAAAAATATCGAAGAACAATTACAAAGGTTATCTGCAAAGAAATACAAGATAATCATAAATATTGAATAATCAACCGTAATTATTTTTAAGTCACGAGGGGGAAGCCATTCCTCGACCTTAGAATGAATAATGAAATAAGCAAAGAAATCGCACCAAAACTAGAACAATAAATTGGGAAATTTAATGCGAGAACTTTTCTATTATGGATTGATGCTGGGGATAAACTGACAGTAATTCCGATTTCTTGCCCAATTCAAAATCCGAAAAATCAAATCCTGGTGAGACAGTACAACCAACTAAAGAAAATGATTCTTTGTCTTCCACTTCAGCACAGAACCATGAATTTTCCCTAATTACATAATGCAGGTAGCAGTCATCATCCTCAATGTTATGCCCCAATTTTATTATTGTAGCATACTGTTCATCACTTAAGATATATATAATCAAAGGACTTCCAAGATAGAAATGCCAAATCTCATCATTTCCAACCCTATGTAAAGGAGAGAATTGATTTTTATTCAACAAATAATAAATTAGTGTAGAAGCAGGGCGTAATTCCCTATCTGAATTTCTCTTACTATCTGTTTGGTCCATGTCTTTATTGTACATTAATAATTTATTATATGAAACGAAAACAGTAGATCGATATGTTTCTTTGAAATTTCCACCTTCATATGGATGGGCTTGCAAATCCAATTTCTTTATTATGAATTCAGAATCGATCAACAAATACCAAATAATTCTATCATATTAAAATTATTCTTCACAAGCTGTTGTTCTTATACTACGAGTACATCACAGTTTTGGTGTGCTAATAGATTTTGGATACCGTTCCATAGCAGTAGTTTTTTATTCACATCAAAATTCTTTACGTCCCAGGATTTGAACCCAAAATTGGATCCGGTCCGCCAGAAATTTTTTCTGCACGATATAAGATGCGAACAAACCTACCCTCACCAAAATTTTCAGTAGGTTAAGATATCTTTTTCTAATAAATGTAACGCCTCTCGTTGACTTCAATTTTGCATTTGATAAACCTTCTTAAAATTATTCAAAAAAAAGATAATCTATTCTTGAATATTAGAAATAACTATATCGTGAATACCTTGGGGTATCGATAATTCTAACAAGGTCTTATTGTCAACATTTCTCGCGCTTGGGGTATCGATTGACAAGCCATCAATCGAAATCGTGATGGGTACTTCTTGAATGGGCATCAGTTGTAGTGACAACGATCCAGGATAGGGATAGATATTATTGATCGTAAATCTAAATTGGTTACTACTACTATTGTAATTTAAATAATCAATCTGGATCAAACTAGAAAATTTGTACCCTAATACCTTTGATGAAGAGATATTCACTATTTGAAAGTCATCGATATTCATATCGTCGATATCGCCACCAACACAACTGTAAAAATAGACACTATTTTCTATGGCAGGATCTGGAACAAATGCAAAATTACGGGTTTCATATGGTTTCAAGTTTGAGATTACCGTCTTCACAGAATCGATTTGAGTGCTATTTTTGTCGTTAACAATTGCAAAGAGAGTTATATTATTTATCTGGATGGGGCCGGTATTTGTTATGTTCCCATACAGCTCATTATGATTACCTTGAGGGACAACAGGATATTCCAATTTGAATGTATTAAGCTTGGTGTTAGGCACACTTACGTTTCTACTTTCAAAAATAAATGGTTCTGAGTTTATAGCATCAGGGAATATTGTTGAATTGATTTTAAATTTGAAGGGGAAAGGTTCATTATTTTTGGATAATATCGAGTTATATGGTTCCTCAATTATAATTTCGTTACTGCCGGTAATATTATTATAAGCATTTACGCCTATTGACACTGACTGAGGAAAATTTTGGAAATCTGATTTTGCAACGGAACCAACAATAATTGCATTATTGTCGCTATCAAAATATGAAGAATAATATTTTACGAAAGATCTAGGATTTTCGGCTACAATAAATTTCGATTCATTTGTAAGACCAATAACTTGTGAAGGACAATATAAAATTGTTATAATCGTAAGAAAAGTGACAATAAACAAAATAGAAAAAGAATGATTGTATGTTTTTGGCAATCACAAGATTATCGCTAAAATCAAAATATAAGTTTTGTTATCAGTCGAAAACAATAGACTAAACAGAGTTTGATAGGCTTGTTCACAAAATGTCCTCTAAAAATACGGATCTAAACCAAATTGGATTTACAATCATCACTACACAAGATAACCTAGAAACAGTTTATCTAGCTATTTGTTTTCATAGTTAAACGTGAATAATCATAATTACAAAAAGTTCACCAAGATTTTGGTCCCGATAGATGGATCAACAAATTCAATGAAGGCTGCAGAGTATGGCGCAGATATTGCTCAAATATACGGAAGTGAAATGGTCGTTTTGCATGTCTTATTTTCTCACAGTGGATTTGCGTTTCATACCGAAACTGTTACTGGAACCATTACAACTAGTTCACTAGATGATCTAAATACCGAAGCAAAAAATGAAGCGGAAAAGTGGTTTAATCAAGTTAACAAGATAACAGAAAGGACTAAGATTAAGGTAAAATCGGAGGTAGTTCTTACTGTAATTTCGATTG
Organism: Candidatus Nitrosocosmicus sp.; assembly: GCA_013114705.1. Taxonomy (GTDB): domain Archaea; phylum Thermoproteota; class Nitrososphaeria; order Nitrososphaerales; family Nitrososphaeraceae; genus Nitrosocosmicus. The sequence goes on from QCWC01000156.1 coordinate 5,177, forward strand.
TGGAGGCTATTTTATCATATGCAGAAAAAGAAGGCATAGATCTGATTATTGTAGGTTCTAAGGGAAGATCGGGTTGGAAAAAACTGATTCTTGGAAGCGTCGCTTCGGGCATATCGACTTATGCACATTGTCCAGTATTGATTGTAAAATAATCACATGGGAAAAAACTAGCATGAAATCAAAGTAAACTAGTGGCTCAAGTACCACACTCAAGGGATCCACTACTATTATAGCAGATTCTGTTAGGATTATAACATACTTGATACAATTACCATTGAAATCATTGTTATAGTGAGAAAACCAAACATGAGGTAAGGCAT
>QCWC01000157.1 GCA_013114705.1 Candidatus Nitrosocosmicus sp.
GTACTTTGGAACTTCTTCCTCTAATTTTTTCTTCTTTAGTTCTAATTCATTAATCTTGGTTTCAAATCCAAGTTTATTATCATATTGACTTTCCACATCGTAGAGGAATTTTCTCATCGCATTTAATGTGCTTATATTATTGGCTACGGATATCTCCATAGTAATATTCCATAGTTTTTTAAGTTCTTTAAGTCCCCAACCCAGTTTAGTTAATTCTTCGTAGGCTATTAAAGACTGACTGACGTAACCTCTCCTCTCCTCTAAGGATTCCATATCTCTTGCTAATTGCTCCTTGAGTAGAAAACTTGAGTCAATACTACTTTTAATAATTTTAATTTCATCCCTCAGTGATTCTATTTGCTTGTAGTCACTTATTATTTGGAGAACGTCATAATTATAAAATCTAAAGTCATTAATTATTTTAGCAAAGTTTTTGAATTCTTCCTCTATTCTTATGTGGTAGTTATTGGACAAAGCAATTTTTAAGGTATTAAACCATGAGAGATAAGTCAAAGCAAAGGTCTCTTTATTTTTTAGCTTCATAATGTTGGACATCACTACACTTTTTTGTTCTTCATGACTGTTTATTTCCTCAAGTAATTTCTTTTTACGAGATGCCAATTTCTTTAATTCAATCCTTTTTTGTTCTATATAGCCATTGATTTGAGAGATGAATGGTATTTGTAATTCGTTGGTAACGAGGTAGTCATCGTTTCTTTCACTGTCAAATCCTTTTTTGTCGGTGTCAAATCTTGCAAATTCAATAGGTTTGTTTACTACGGCATTATTACTATCGTAATCTCGTAATTGATCACTCTTTTCTATTAATATTGAATTAACTTCAAATAAATCTTGCATCCATTTGATTATGAACGAAGGTTTGATCCTAAAACGTTTACAATTATTATAAAGCTCTCCTAGAAAGTAATAAAAATTATCTTTAGATGTGTAATTGTTGTGTGCAAATTCAATTCCTCCAGCTTCATTCTGGGTATTGTTGATACTTTTTCTAATTGTATCGTTTAGAATGGTTTCCGAACCTATTTCAAAATCTGGATCACAACTGGAATCCACTTCATCTGTAATTCCAAAATTAGAAAGTATCTGAATGAACCTAAAGCTTTGAGCACATTGCCTAATGGTAATTTCTGATTTTCTGAGCAAAACGGAAAATTCCCTTATTTCATCAATATCAGGAGCCTCTATCCGGCCTTTCCAGTCCTTGATAATGTTAAAGACATTTCCTTTTGAAATAGCATTCTCCTTAGCCAACTGGTCAAAAGATTTACCATTGAGATATCCTCTAACTACTAATTTTTTTGTAGAATTTGAAGTGCTCATATATATACCCTAGTATACACGAACTTAATAATGTTCAAAAAACCGTTCAAATTGTTCATTTATACGACTGTAGTGTTCAAATATTTGTAAGTTCTATATTGAGCATAGTATGTAACTAGGTATAATGACTATACCTTGTTTTAATTTATGAGGCGACTCCATCAATACTGATAAATCCCCTGCCCGTCTAATTCTTTACAGTCTAAAAAATAATTTGTTTATCTAAGGGATATATCATAATCAACATATTTTTTCCTTTGTTTTATATATTCACTGTAGGTAAATTAGATTTTTTACTTGGAAAATCGCTTGTGATTATTTTTGATAATGTTGTTTGTTTTTTCTTCTCCTTCCTTTATCGCATTCTTAATTGTCTGGGGCGAAAAATCGGCATTCTCAGTTATATGGGGATTTGACTCCTCGCGTTTCACATGGTAAATTTCTTTTATTTCGGCACCATGTTCCTGTTTGTATACTTTATATTTTTGACGTATTCTTTTGAGTCGTTTTTCATCTATTTGTAATTTATCAACATTATTTTCTAAGGTCTGATAAAGCTCTTCAATATAATCCAAATATCTTGATATTACTTTTGACATTTGTATATTGTGTTCTGTTTTATCCGAAAACATGATGTCACGGGCCCTGTGATAAACTTCGGGCAAATTTTCCGGCAGACTGTCAATGTTCTTTGGATAATTTTCTACGATGAATATTCTTTTATCTCTTACTGGAGTAGCTGCTATAACCTCCCTTAATGGAGTGTTACTAAGTAGGCTACCATCCCATGCAAAAACTCCGTCTTTTACTTTTATCCAATGAAAGTTATATAATGGATATGCAGATGTAGCGAGGATATGTTTTGGTGTTATTTGTTCTTTATAACTATCAAATGTTAATGGTCGAGCAGTCATAACATTTACCGCAGTTAAAATCAAGCGTATATTCGAATTTCCACCAGGCTTTAATTTGTCATAGTCAACATACTTTTCCAAGGTTTTTTCTAAAGGCGAATGATCGTACAAATAGGTCCATTTTTGTGGTGAAAAATATTCTGGATCTTTTAAAGCGCACTCTGGTGCCCATCTGGGGATAAACATTTTGTCATTTCCAAAAATGACTGAACTGTAAAAGGATTTTATTTGTTTTACCTTTGTCTCCATTTCAATTCTATTCAAAGAATAGTTTTCCTTTACTCCTGCTAGGGTCGCAGATAAAAGGGAATCAAAGGGGTAATAGTTATACATGGAAGGTATTTGCAATGTTTTCATATACCAGTTCCAAGCTGAAAATGGCGAAAGCTTATCGATATCCACAAAGCCCTCGGATAGTTCCATCCAAAACTCCTCTAAAGTTTGATCTATATTATCCTGCTTTTTACTGCCAGCTATAATTGCAGCATTTACTCCGCCAATGGAAGTGCCTGCAATCACATCTAAACTGATATTATTTTTTACAAGAGCTTTGTAGACTCCGCACCCAAAAGCACCTAGAGAGCCCCCGCCTTGAAGTATCAATACATTTTCGAGGGTGTTATCAGACATAATCAAATATTCTCTCCTTGAACATGTACTTACTTGATATTACTTTATTGTTGCTTGTCATTTCTTGCTGTCACTCTACATGATGGTTGTGAATCAATTGATCATAAAATCTGACTGATTTTATATTTACAAATTCAAGCATGCCGTACCTTGATAGCTCCCTTCCATAACCACTCTTTTTTAATCCGCCAAAAGGTACTCTGGGATCGGAAGCGACAACATTATTTACAGATACAATGCCTGACTCGATAACACTTGAAAGCCTTTCTGCCTTGTCTAAATCTTGAGTCCATATACTTGCTCCTAGGCCATATTCTGAATCATTGGCAATTCTTATCGCTTCTGTATTATCACTGGCTATGATAATCGGAGCAACTGGACCGAATACTTCCTCTTGGGCAATAGACATTTCGGGTTTGATATTCCTAAGTATTGTAGGCTTGTAAAAATATCCTTTTTTTCCTATCTGTTCTCCCCCTGTCAGAACTTCCGCACCTTCTTTAATTGAGGTTTTAACCTGCGAATCTATTTTCTTTAGGCCACTGGCATTTACAAGAGGACCTATATCAGTATTGTCAGATAGGGGATTTCCCACATTAAGCGATTCAGTTTTTTTAACGAATTTTTCAATGAATTCGTTAGCAATTTCATTTACTACGATAAACCGCTTTGAAGCTATGCAACTTTGACCACAATTTATGAATCGTCCTTTAATGGCGCCGTCAGATGCTTTCTCAATATCGGCATCATTGCATACTATGAAGGGATCACTTCCTCCCAACTCTAATACCGTTTTCTTTACTCGTGATGCGGCCCTTTGTGCAACCTTTGCACCTATCGGAACACTCCCTGTAAATGTTACGGCGTCAATTTCCGAATCGATTAGTGACTCTGCAATACTTGAGTCGCCTATCAGTGTTTGAAACACTCCTTCTGGTATCCCAGTTCTGTCGAAAGCATTTTCTATATTGATCCCACATTGCATAGTAGCGCTAGATGGTTTTAACATAATTGTATTACCAACCATTAGTGAAGGTGCTGCAAACCTTAATGCTTGCCAGTAAGGAAAGTTCCACGGCATTATGCTGCCTATTACTCCGATCGGCTGAAATTTTATCACAGTTTTCCTTGCGTCTGTATTTATGATTTCATCCGTTGAGAGGATCTGTCCATTATCAGCGTAATACTCCATTACCCAAGCACACTTTTCAACTTCCGATCTAGCTTCTTTTATTGGCTTACCCATTTCATTTGTAGCTGTCCTAGCCAGGTTTTCTTTATCTTTTCGTAATTCATTAGCAAAAGCATGGAGAAAATCTGTTCTCTTATTTGCATCTTTTTTCCACTCTTGAAATGCAGCTTTGGATCTCTTAACTTTGTCATTTATCTGATCATTGGTAATAATTTTGTATTGATTGATTACATCTTCTGTTGCGGGATTTATTGTCTCAAATTCCATAACTGCGGATGGCAACGAATCTTTCATGGTTTGATCACACCCCTACCTATAATTTTGCCCTCTTTTAGCATCGTCAAAGCCTGTGTACTCTCCTCAAGTTTGAAGCGATTTGAAATTACCGGTTTTATTACTCCCCTTTCTGTTAATGAAACTAATTCTACCAAATCATTTATCGTTCCAGTGTATGATCCAATTAACCGGTATGCTCTTGTCGGTACGCTTACCAGTCCCAATTTTAATTCTCCGCCAAACAGTCCAACCAAAACTACCCTTGCCCTTCTTCTTAGAAATTCCATATCAGTCTCTACGGTTTTTGATGCATTGACAAAATCAATCACTGCATCTGCGCCAAGATTGTTTGTTAATTTCATTATTGCCTTAACGGGATCTTCTTTTTTTGAATTGATTACATCATTTGCACCACTTTCTTTGGCAGTTTTTAATTTGTCGTCGTCAATATCAAGCGCAATTATTCTAGCTCCTGTAACTGCTCTTGCTAATTGTATGGCCATCAATCCCAATCCACCTGTGCCGACAATCACAACATTGTCACTTGGTTTTAACTTGGCGTTCTTAACTGCTCCGTATGCAGTAAGCGCTGAACATGACAAAGTTGCAGCTGCGTCCATGTCCAATTCATCACTTATTTTTACTAGATATTTGTAACTTGGTACTAAAACGTACTCTGAATATCCTCCATCTAAATATATGCCCAGTGATCTCGGTTTATCGCAAAGATTTTCTTCACCACTTCTACAAGCAGGGCATAAACCTTCACCTATCCAGGGATACACAATAACTTTTTCATTTTTACTGAATCCTTCGGCTTGATCTCCTAGATCTTCCACCATACCAGATATTTCGTGACCTGGAGTCCAAGGATATTTTACACCTCTATCTGTTGTTTTCAGGAGTTGCCCATCAAGCCCTTCATAACCTCCATCCCACAAATGAATATCGCTATGGCAGACTCCAGAAGAATTTACTTTAACGAGAACCTGTGGTCCCATAGGTTTAGGAATGTCGAGTTGTTGTACTTCCAAAGGTTCGTGTGTTCTAGTAATTCTTGCAGATTTCATATTAGTATTAGGCGGTTACTGCATATAAAGAATGATCAATATAAATGGCGAAATTAAAAGATATA
>QCWC01000158.1 GCA_013114705.1 Candidatus Nitrosocosmicus sp.
CCTTTGGTGTCATAATAAAAAAATCTTAAAGTATATAGCTTTTTTTTCTGATAAAATATTTTCAATCGATCCTACAAGTAGTCTCATATCAATGTTGAAGAGAACTTTTGGAGTCTCCCTAAATTTCTCCATAGAGCGTCTTAATATAGAAAAATAAATATCTAATTCGCCCTTTTGCAAATGAACATAAGCAGCATCAACCAAAATAATGCCATTGAGTAATCTCTTTGTGCAACCAGAAGCTTCCTTCCAAATCTTTTCCAAAACTTCATGAGACCTCCAAAATCTTTCCATGTTAAACAAAAATATTGCCGACGATATTGTTTCTTCGGTTGACCAGTTTTTGCTCTCTTCGGTGAGCTCCTCTATAAATAAGATTTCACCTATCCTTCTTATAGAAACAAGAAAAATCTCGTGGTTACTAAGGAAAATGGTATTTTGGTATGAACCTATATCCAATTCTAAAAAGTATCTTGATATACGAATATCTCTTATCTCTTCAGTATTAGAGTAGGGTTCCGTTATTTGTCGCAATTCTTGTAGAATGTCTTTAGAATTTTCAGGTTTACATTTCGTCTTATTACTAAGATAGACAAGATATCTCTTTCTCATCAAGGAATTTCCACCTTCATTGTACAGATCTCCTTTCCATATCCTGATACTTGAACAAGTTTTACACGGTTAGAAGACTGATTCCGAAGAAGGTCGTAACCCTCTTTTTTTAGATAAATAACCACAATTTTGACACTTGTACATTCGGGGTCTTTTATAGGTGTAGATAATGTCATTTTCTTCAACCGATTGGTGGAGAGTCTTTAACATACAATTGGTACAGAACCTTTTTTCCAAGGTTATTTGTTTAATTTCCCTTATATAAGAATAAAATGGGAATTAACCCAATTTGGATCTATAATACTATTTCTTTAGCAAGGTTCTTAGCAACAATGGGACTTCCTTTGGACTTTTTGCAACGGGAACATTTGCCTTGGAATAACTACTTATCTTTGAATCTGCTGAGCCGTAATTTCCATATACTATAGCTCCCGCATGTCCCATTCGTTTTTCCTTGGGAGCAGATCTTCCTGCTATATAGGCAATCACAGGTTTTGAAAAATTTGTCTTGAATATATATTCGGCCAACATTTCCTCTGCATCACCACCTATTTCCCCTACGACCACTACGGAGTCGACATCTTCTCTCTCTCTAATTAGATCAAAAGAATCAATAAGGTTAGTTCCATTTATGGGATCCCCTCCAATTCCCAATCCTAAACGCTGTCCAAAGCCAGAATTGGAGAGATGATAAGAAACTTCATACATTAATGTACCACTTCTTGAAAAAACCACAGTACCACCTTTTGTAAATGGTTGTGCTGGCATAATTCCAACTTTCATGGTATTGGGGATTATTACTCCTGGAGTGTTCGGACCAATCATTCTGGCACCATTCCTTTCAGCATATTCGTAAATTTTGATAGAATCAATAATTGGAACATGCTCAGGTATAGCTACGAGAAGTTTGATTCCGCTGTCCAATGCTTCCTTTGCAGCACTATAAAAGTATGGAGCTGGCACAAATATTCCAGATATAGTTGACCCCGTCGCCTCTACAGCTTCTTTCATTGAATTAAAAACCGGAACTCCTTCAAATTTAGAACCACCTTTACCGGGTGTAACACCTGCTGCAATGTTGGTTCCATATTCTCGCATGAGTCTTGTATGAGTTGAACCAAAACTACCTGTTATTCCTTGGATTATTACCGGTTTTTTTTCATAATCCGCATCATTACTATTACCAGTTAATATACTAAATATATCAAATTTCGTAGCCAATTAACACAACCTTTTAGTTATTATTATTGACCTTAAGAACAACAGCATTTATTGCTTCCTCTACCGTATCGAACAACCGAGCTTCACTTCCTTGAAGTAATTCTTTTGCTTTTTCTGACTGAGCACCCGAAATGCGCGCAAAAACGGGTACATTTAATATATTATTCTTATAAGCATCCAATATTCCCATAGCTACCAGGTCGGTCCTAACTATTCCTCCAAATAAATTAACCAAGATTGCTTTTATTTTTGGGATTCGGCTAATAACTTTAATTGCTTCATAAATGGTCTCACTTGTAGCACGACCGCCAAAATCCAAGAATGACCCTGCTGTTCCCTTGGCATCGGTAACCATATCAAGTGTAGACATCACAAGTCCAGCCCCATTACCGATAATTGCTATATTACCTTCAAGCTCAACAAATGAAAATCCGTTGTCTGAAGCCTGTTTTTCCAATTCACTCAAATGCAAATATTTTACTAAATCTTTGTGTCGAAAAAGGGAATTGTCATCTATGATTACCTTTGCATCTAATGCCAAAAGCGAACCATCTGAAACTATAGCAAGAGGGTTTATTTCAGCCAGTTCAGCTTCCTTTTCGATAATAACTTTAAATAAGTTGAATAATAACGTTATAAAACTTTCTCGTGATTCTTTTGGTATATCTAATTCATTTGCAATTTCAGAAGCTAATTCATTAGAGATGCCATTAATTGTTATTTCTTTAATGATCTTATTCTCCGTTTGCTCAATATCAACTCCACCTTCGGATGAAGCAATGATGGAGAAGCATCTTTTACTCCTATTCAAAAATATGGACAAATAAATTTCTTTCACAATTTCAACCATTTTTTCCAATAATATGCCGCGCGGTAATTCCCCTTTGACTTCCTTATGAAGTAATTCTTCAAATTTCGATTCCAATTCAACAGAATCTTTGCATTTTTGAATCGCTCCAGCTTTGCCACGTCCACCTACAGTCAGTTGAGATTTTAAAACGAACGGAAAACCTAACTTCTCAGCGGCAGATTTCGCCTCCTCCATGTCCTGAACTAAAATTGATTGAGGCGTCTTAATTCCGAACTGATTGAATAGCTCTTTACCTTGATATTCAAGAAGTCGCATCTTTTAATGATTCTAAAAATACTCTTTATAAACAATCCTTTTTCATTAATCAATGGTAACTATATGCAATTACAAATCCGATGGTTCAATAACCAAAATATTTTAATTTGATGTTGCATTCTTTAAGTCAGAAAGATACAACGTATAATTCTTCATCTCGCTCATTAAATTTAAATAATCAGGCATTAGGGATTGATCCGGATTTCCATTCAAAAGGGACATCATAAGTTCGTTATTCTGATCGATTGATGCATCAATTAAGGAATTAAATTCGGTTTCATTTTTAACTTGATCTGGTCCTGTTTTGTTATTAATTTGATCTTGTAATTCGTTCTGTAGAACTACAAATTGACTTTTTACAGATATTAATGTGGCATTAGGGTCTCTGAATGTGACAGTCATATTGCTCGTTACTTGATTTGGAATATTATCAGAAGGTATTAACCAAACAACAAAGCTCGCTCCTAGGATCCCAGCAACTAAAACGCATGTTAATATTAAACCTTTATTAGTTATTCTACGGTTCTTTTTACTGATATCATCACCATTACCACTCTTTTTATTGCCAAAAGTCATAGCTTTGTCTATAATTGAGCAATAATATTACTTTATGTTTCGCTAACTCTTAATATAGAATTTAGCTGCTAATTAGTTAAAGTGGATACAGAGTTTAGGTGAAAACATGAATCAAGATAAAATATTTGCATTAAGGAAAATAAAATATCAAGAAACAACAATGATTAATATATGTGATATAGATTTGGTGGGGAAAGAAATAGATAGAGGAGATTTTGTAATTGATATTTCAAAAGATTATTTTCTCGAACATGAAATCGATGAAGAAGAAGCCATTATCTTGCTGAAATCATCTTCAGTTCTCAATCTAGTTGGTGAAAAAATAGTAAACCTTGCATTAAGACTCAGGCTAGCAAAAGGAAACAGCGTAAAGGTAATAGAGAATATTCCATTCTTAATGGTTTTTAGTTTTGTAGGTAATTACTAGCCAAGTGAGTTGCGCAAAAAAAATTTATGACGTTCTATCTAGTATTGAATTTTGTATAGTTTTAATTGTCATCACTGGAGAATCTGACTCGATGATGGCCCTTCCTATAATAAAGTATCTAGTTCCAGATTCTAACGCCCGTTCAACATTTCCACCTTGAGTAATGAGTCCAGGAGAATATATTGGAAGTTGCAATGTTCCCATTTTAGAAAATTCTTTGATTATATCTAATCTATTGCCTCCAATTACAATACCATCGACATTGGCTTCCACACAATTATCGTAAAACGACCTGTAAAACGGAGTTAGAATGTTTTTTCCATTCTTACTCTTGACACCTGGGGGAGATTGAATCAGTGCTCCATAACCCTCGACTGCATCTGGGTGACTCATGTAAACTAATGCGATAATGCCAAGATTAAGAGAGTGTGTAAATTCAGTGATAGAAATTAGGCTGTTTCTGCCAACAAAAGGATTAACGATAGCACAATCAAATCCCATTGAAGCAAGGTGCTCTATAACAACTTTGTTTGTTTCAAGAATATCATTTAACTTTAAATCTGCTATCACTTGTAATTTGTAATCATGGGCAGTCCTTGTTATTTTTCTAAGGTCAGAGATTGACAGTGGCAGAATGACGTGAAAATTCAACTTGATCGCACAAGAATAGTAGCTAAGATCTTTTATTTTCTGGATGACATAGTCAAGTACATTCATTGTTCCGTACGATGGATCTATTGCCAAAATAATACTCGTTCTCTTCTCCTCGGATATGGAATCAATTCTTTCTTTGAATGATAAAGAAAAATTCATTTTAAATTTTAACTAAGGGATGTGGACTGTCCAATTGTATCACCTTCAAATATACAAACCCATGCTCATCAGTATGATTTGAAAAGGAGGGGTGATGAGATTTTTGTATACTGAATTTAAGAAAACATTTATCTACAGTTTGATCGAGTGTCACATAATAAAAATAGTTCGATTCAGCGGAATCGAGCATATTCAATTGAGTTCCAAGAATGTATGTAGGAATATTCCGCTTCTCCTCCGCTAAAGGTGGGTCGGCAGAGTTTTTGGGAAAAAGGAACAACGGAATAGTGTTTTCCTCATATATAGTACGAAAGGCTACTAACTTGGATAAACTAAGCAGATCAGCTAATCCTACTCCAGTATACCTTATAGTTGCACCTATCTTGGAAGGTTTAAGAAAGACCTGTGGGGGGGAGCTTATTTTGATTATAGGAGAGTATATTGCAGAAGTGTCTCGAACAGTTTCTACCAATGACGCGTCCTCAATGTTATTGCTGATCTTGTATAGGAGATATTGCTGCTTATCATTAGATTGAAAATTGTCAACATAATAAATAATGGATCTCCCGCTAAAAGAATCCAATGGAACTGCCAAAATATTTTTTCTTTGATATTGGTATTCATAAACAGGAGAAGGGACTCTTTCTAACGAACATACCAATCTAGCAAAGTCATTTAGAGTTTTTAATTTAATACAAATTGG
>QCWC01000159.1 GCA_013114705.1 Candidatus Nitrosocosmicus sp.
TAATAATAGACATACCAAGGATTATTCTTGATTCCAAGGTAAACGGCAATGACAAGAATTTTACAGTGTTGGCAGATGATCAGCCAGCTACATTTTTAGAGATAAAAAATCCCGATAAAGGGAAACCAATTTTGAATAGTACGATTGGCAATATATCAGCGGTACAATATTCCAACAATACAGAAAGTAGAAAATTAATGGTGGAATTTGAATCGAATACAAAAATAATCGAAATAATTGGAACTGATACCACTCTAGCAAATAATCAGTCTATAGACAATAGCACTCAAAATAACACGATTCCAGAGGAGGATAGAAACCTTGGAAATTTCGTGTTTCCAATTATATCCATAATTGTTTCATTGGTCGGAATCTCACTCTTTTTCTATTTCCGTAAAAATAAGGCCCATCTAATGAATAAATTTAAGCCAAAATAGATAATAGGAAAATTTTAGGTTCTATTGCGCTTCAGATCACAAATCAGTATTCAAATATTGTAATGGTATGAGATTTTAAAAACGATGAAATATTGCTACACACTATTTATGAGCAAATCATCGTTTTTAGGGGTAATCAATCACAAGCATGCGAAGTTATTGCCAAGATATGAAATTTTGTTTCGAAGTGAATCAAGTTTGGTCCAAAATCGAATCAAGAAATAAAACATTTACACTGAAAAAGGAGAAATATTACAATTTTGTATTACTTTTAATAATATTTAAGTAAATATTGCAATATTTTAAGAACAAATAAATAGTGCGTTTGGGCGATACTGATGATAATTGTTCTTGATGTTTTTCGGAAATTGTTAATCAATATTAGAAAATTTTTTTAAATTAAAATATGTATAGTGAAATAGATCACTGTAATTGACATTAGACTACAACAAAATGATTGAAATAATTTTAGAAGAGAACCAAGAACTTGATTTTGACAAACTAAAGGAAATGATTGAAGAAAAAAAAGCTAATGTTGGAGCAGGCTACTTAACTGACCAAGGAGCTTTGTTTTTGGTAGCTGCAGATTTGGGCATATCTTTGGAAAAATCTCCAAAGACAGAATACAAGATAAAAGATATTTTCATAGGAGCTCGTGATATTACAATAATTGGTAGAATAATAACTATAAATCCTATCCGAACATTTCTAAAGAGAGATTCCGATCAAGAATCAAGAAATAGAATTATATCCATATATGATAAGGACTCTAGTATCAGGATCAAACTTTGGGATGATCTGGTCGATTTTCCTGAACAACTTAATTTAAAACAAGGAGATTTAATCAAGGTATCAAATTGCCAAGTAAAGTCGGGATTAGATAATAGACCAATAGTGAATCTAGGCAACAGTGGTTCTATTGATTTGATAATTGATGATACTAAACATCATATCCCTACCTTATCTGAAATCACGGTAACAATCGATGATTTGTCAATACCCAAAGACAATTTGGTAATAGTAGGTAATATTAGTTCAGATCCCAGAATCTCTGAATTCACCAATAGTAGAGGAGAACACTCAAAGTCCTTGCACTTGGAGTTATCAAATGAAGAAGGTACACGTAAGATCCGGTGTGTGATTTGGAATATAACTGAAGAAAGCGTTCCAAAGACATTAACAAATAACTCCAAAATAAAATTGATAGGAGTTAAAACCAAAGTCGGTAATCCTAATTTTGGAAATGGCGATTTGGAAATTCATGGAGACGAAGGAACCGTAATAGAATTATTAGAAGAGGAAAATCCCATTGAAAACTATATTTTAAGAGTAATTTCAAAAAGAATCGATAAAAATGATGGTAAGTTATTGTCTATGGCTATAGATAGAGAAAGTAGACCATATTTCTTGAAGATAAATACCAAACTCTTTGAAACGAATATAGATTATGATGATATAATTGAATGTTATCCGACTAGGATATTAGGTAACACAATCGAACTTACCGAACAAGACTCTTTTATTCAAGTTTTGAATAATGAGCAAGAATTTCCGCGAGCTGAGCAATTCGAAATCAAAATCAAGAATATTGGCACAATAAATAGGCCATATATTGTAGAAGCCATTGTTCTTCAAATGCCAAATGCCTCAGAAGTTAATACTAAAAGTGGAGAATTGATTACAGTAGCTGATACAATAGTAGGTGACGACACCGGTGAAATTAGGCTTGTAGGATGGAGAGAGAACAGTAGTTTGGTAAGTCAACTCAAGATAGGAGAGAGAATAAAAATTATGGCAGCAGTTGCAGTTAACGGCAGAGAAGGAAATATAGAGTTGTCATTGAAGCCTTACTCAGAAATTGTACAAGTCAGCTAGTATCAATTAGGAAAGATATTACATATGCATATATTCATGTAACTTAGCTGTCCCAAAATCCTCTCGTTGTTATATACTGTTTCTCCGCTTCGTAAATTGCCTTCAGCAAATTTTCTTCATCAGTATAATTTCGCAAGATTCTTGCACAAGTGTCAACACCAATACCATGTCCAGATAAAACAAAGATTGCCATTTTCCCAAAGTTATTAATTAGCGACGCCAATTTCCACGCTCTATCAAATTTATTCATTTCATCCTTGGTAAGGCTAGCCCCAATCATTTTCCGGCTAACAATATTTCTTAAATCAGTATCCTTCCAAAAAGTAGCCGAAATCAGCTTTGATTTGCAAAACGGACACCCTATCTTTTCGGGGACCTCCTGGGTTTCATAAACTCGTTCCCATTTCGCGCATCTTACACAAATTAATTTATGCTTAGTTCTTGTCAATCTCTCTCTGATCAACTCAAGAATTCCACTCTCCATACCTTGTGGTGATGAAATTGTCTTCTTCGATTTGGCTAGAATAGGTTGAGATAACCCCGAAAATCTAGTGTTTTCGAACCAGTGTATCTTGATGGAGCTTGTCTTAATCTTATTAATTATGACTAAAGTATTACCAATATCGAATTTATCATGAATTAGTTCCCGAATGGACTCTTTGCTTATAGAAGTTTTTCGGTATTTCTCATATATCATGCGGGCCATTCTCTTGTCGTAAATAGAGCGCTTGTCGATTATCCCAAATCGCTTCGCAACCATCCAAACTTTCCAATTTATGTTATAGGTACCTGTAAAGGAAGCTATTAAAACAGATTCGATATCAAAATCGTTATCAAATAGAGAAAATACATGATTTTGTCTTAGTCGGGCATTTGCTGAGCTTAGTAGGATTCTATATGGATCGGATCGATATTCGATCTCGTATCCAGTCATTGAAGAAATAAATGTAGAAAAAAGAGATCCCAAAGTGTTATTTATTTTCGAGCCAAACGTGCTATGTATGATTACTAAATTATCCGAAGGCATAGCCTCAATAACGATATTATGAGAATCCGGAATTATAAGGAGGGGACTCATGTAATCAGATAGTTTAGTAACAAGTTGCAGGTCCACTTGTTTTAAAACATTCATTTGAAATCGCTGAAAGGAGTTCAGGCTTCCTCTTACTCTTCCAACCAACTTCGCAGTCTCATAGTCAACAGGAATCATTTCGCCAACCCAATATGGGATGTTTATCGGGGCACCGCTAAGTGGTTCAACATGCACCTGAAATTTTCCCTCATTTACAGCCAAAATTCTCCATTGAGAACCCCTTAATACAAAAACGTTCCCTTTTTCCCCATAGTCGCCCACAAACTGTTGATCTAATGTTCCTATCCTCTTATTAGATATAGAATCAATTACTTCAAATTTTACTACATGAGGAATTGTGGAGACATTCTCATAATAGTAAAGGTATGTTTTTCGTGTTCTCCATATGAGATTATTTTCTCTATCTAACCTAAGAATATTATTATTGGCTAAAAGATTTATACAATCGTTAAAATCAAAAAAAGTCAGAGATCTGAAAAGATATGCTGAGGAAAATATCTCAAAAAGATTTTTGAAATTTAATTTTTCCCTACTTTGTAGAACGGAACCTACTATGTTGTGTGCTAATACATCGAGCGAGCATTCATGAGGTGACTGATCCTCTATCGAACCTCTATTCACTCGATGAATTATGCTCAATGATTCAATATAATCATCATAATTATTAGTTAGGATCAATCCTTTTGCCGATGCATTACGAGAATGCCTGCTCCGGCCAATTCTCTGCATTAATTTGGAAACTTGCCTTGGGGAGCCATAATGAATTACGAGATCAATTGAACCGATATCTAAACCTAGTTCCAAAGATGAGGTGCATACAACAATTCCCACAAAACCATTTCGTAAAAAATTTTCTGTTTCCTCTCGAATATCTTTGGATAAAGAACCATGATGAACATGTATATCGATGGTATTTTGACTTTTTAATACGGTACCCAAAAATTCTGATTCATCCCTAGTGTTAGTGAAAAGCAAAACAGAAGACATTGGATGATTGGTAGTCACATAATCTAGGATGTAACCAGAAACCTCTTTTATCGACCCTTCAATATGCCTTAATTCGAGATCATATTTTCGCAGTGTTCTATCGATCATGATCGCACATTTCCTTCGGCTTCCAGTTAAAAATTTAGCAGTGGTTGAAATATCTCCTACCGTGGCTGAAATTCCAATTCTGCAAAACGTCGAAGTAATCAACGTTAGTCTCTCCAAGGCCAAGGAAAGATAAGCGCCCCTTTTTGAGGGTATTATTTCATGTATTTCATCTATAATCACCCATTGTACTGTCTTCAGTAAATCACTCATTTTCTCATTGACCAACATTATTCCCAATGATTCAGGAGTTGTAATTAAGATCTCAGGAGGATCTTGGATAATTTTTTTACGTTTGGAATACGGAGTGTCACCATGTCTAACTTCTACACCTAAATTTTCTGATGTTGAATACTTAATTATTCTCCTAAGGACATCATTATTTAGAGAACGTTGCGGTGTAATGTACAAACATTTGATTCCACTGTTTTCTTTGATGCATTTCTTTTCATCACTTAAAATACTAATAACAGGAATTATAGCAGCTTCGGTCTTCCCGGACCCCGTAGGAGCAACCAATAACGAATGTCTTTTTCGCGCGATTACTTTGTAAGATTGTGCTTGAATTGATGTTAATTGTTTGAAAGATTCTTTTTCAAACTTTGCTAAAATTAATTGTTCTGTTTGAGCGTAATCATTCAACTTTATCAAATTGTTGTTTGGTTTTGACTTTGGATGCCTTCCTTCCTAGTTTTGTCGCTCCAATAGTGTTTTCAAATTCTTTTCCTTTTCCTTTGTTAAATAAATATTCATAGGCGAAAATGGAAATCAACGCAGCAAGAAATATTATTAATGATGAAGAAAAAACCATACTATCAAAAGAGTCGACCATATTACTAACTATATAATCATGGTGTCAAGATATAAATATGTTAAATAAATAACCAACTATTGTAAATAGGTTTTTATACAAAAGAGTTCTTTATTAATTGTTTTACTATTTGATTTTCGTTA
>QCWC01000160.1 GCA_013114705.1 Candidatus Nitrosocosmicus sp.
GGAGATCACGATGTTCTATACAAACACATAATTTCACATCTTATTACTAATGTACATACAGTTTACTTTTTTGACTGAAGGTTCTTAAAAGTCAAAATCATTGAATGATCCTTTAGCATTGATTTTTCAGGCTTCATGTTTAAATCAGCAAAAAGCTTTGTTAGTAAAGCGCCCATATATAAAGAACATTTTTGACCTAGATTATGCTGTATCCTTATCTCGACACTATTTTCAGAATTGATTATCGTGTTTGTAAATTTAGAGGCAGAAAGCCATAGTTTTATTACATCTATGATAGCATCGACATCATTCCTACCATGAATAAATGAAATAGCATCTCTCATACCAGTATAACAAGAGGTTTTGGCAGCTCTAATTATATCTTCATCAGAAACATGTTCGAAGATACTTCGTACAAAAGGTTTCTGCAAAAAAACAAAGCCTATATCACTTACAAACTGATCCCACGTAACGTATTTTCTTAGGACTTCATTTATTATGCTTGAAACAGTCTTATTTTCTTGATCCGCCTGAGTAGAGATTTTTTTATATATATCAGATGGAATGCGAATAGCTGTATTAGTTGTACTGGTGCTTTGTATTTTCGGGTTTGTAGTACTTTTTGGCATTACTTTAGTCCTAGTACGACGTTATTATTCATTGTTATGCATCTGAATATAAAATGACTAGGTGTACATATAGAAAATGGCCAATTCCAAAAGAAAGAATTGAAGCTTTCATTATTACGTCACAGTTTTAAATGAAAACTCATCTTTTATGATTGATTCAGGAACTTTAGAATTTATAGACACCAATTCTGCGGTTATAGTATATTCGGAATCGCCGGAAAGAAATGGGGCTTCTACATGATAGGCTCCAGTACTACTAAAGTCCGGGCCATAGACAAGAGTTTCATTTGCATTGCTTTTTATCAATTCTAAAGGTAGAGATTCACCATCTGTCACAAATGTATCCGAGAATACTGTGGTATTTGCATTTTTTGCAATAGTGATGTTGTAGGTTAATGGAGTAGTTTTATCCAATGGTATCGTTAATGGTTGAAAATCAAACAATGTTCTAAAATCTGTTGTAAGGTTGAGAACTTGGCCTACACCTGAAGACATTTCAAAATAGTGACCTCTTTCATATGAATCGGCTACTGATACAATTGCTTGTCTCCATGGATGGATAATGCAGTGATAAATATAATTCCCTGGGTTATCAAATGTATACTGAAAGAATGAATTGGAAGTAGCTGATAACACTCCAGAGTTAAAAATAGCACCTGCATCCAAAGCATCAGGTGCACCGCTTGTTACTGTATGAGGCTGACCAAGGTCGTTGTTAAACCAGCCTACCGTTGTACCAATAGGAACATTAATAGCTGGAGGATAATAGTGGTATGGACTGTCTCTTTGAGCGGCACCAGGAATTATACTAACTGCATAGGTGGTAGGGGTATTTTGAAGAGTGGACATACTTCCGATTTGAGCTTCTGATTCAATTACCATCAGGTTTGTACCCGTACCTATATTCGGTACAGTCAAAGCTAAGAACACCATACAAAAAAATAGTCTTCTAGTTGAGAGAATATTTTGAATTAATAACATTGTCTATTAATCTGAACAGGTAGTATATATTTTTGTCGTTCATCGTATGGCATATCACTACATTGCATAACATTATAACAACAACATGAAATCGAAATTCTTTAAGAAGGTGGTGGAGTGGAGAGAATGCCAAATAATATCGACATTTCTTATAATGTTAAAATACCTAGTTAGTGGTAATCTATCTACAAATTAGAAATAGAATTGGATCTTTGTGTTTCATCACGTAGTCATATTCTTTGGCTATTTGACCCGGATTAAACGGATTCGATAGAATTTATGAAAGTGAATTTTATTTCTATTTTCATAAATTTAGGTAACCATTTTGTTAAAACTTGTTTGATTATCATCAAAAATAAAAGTATGCGGTGCTACTCTCATATCCTCAACCACTTTGTTACCAATCATCTTTCCAAACTTTAAGCCCTCTTTCCAATCTTGTATTAGATGAATCCCACCGCTAAATCTTGATAGATCAGCATCATCTGCGCAGGATTCATAAAACTCTCTTTCTTGAGGAAATATCTCGCTCATAATGCCGGCGGCAAATCCCAAAAGTGCATCAAAGAACTTTCTATTAATACTACGAGTAAAAAATACAGCGGAAGCGCCAATGGCAGTAATTGACCATGCAAAAAAAGTTCCTATAATAGTTTGATCCAATGGATTCAATCCAGTTTGATCCAATGGATTCAATCCGCTAAAGAAAGAAACATCCATGATGGTCTAGTATGAAAATTATATTAAACTTTGATTAAAGTTTTGATGAATAAATCTATTAAAAATAAATCGAAAAACCTTGGTAATCTATGATGCAATCTAATTCTAGTTATCAAATAGGATATTTAGCATTTAAATCCTAAATCAACAATTATTACAATATGAAGATCGAGTATTTTTCGGTATTTGAAGCTTACAAAGCTCACCGGTTACTGGAGGAGCTAGACGGCAAACCTAGAATTAGAGACCATGTCTATGGGAGATTGCAATTCAATATTACCAGAGATGAACACGATTACTTGAAGCTACATGGTGTTGGATGCATGATTTTGGAACCCTGAGTAATAGAATTTATTTTATAAGGTATGAAACACAACAATCAATGAAAAATTTAGTGAAAAAAATAATGAACTAGAATATCATTTGATATAATCTATGCAGAGGATTAACCCTAGAAAATTGAAAAATTAGAAGAAACGAATAATTTTCGCAGTCTTAGTTGAGGAGGTGACAGTAACAGGTTTGTTCCAGGTGATCTTAACTCCTTTGGAATGAACAGTAGTACCGTACAAACGAATATTTGCTTCTCTTATGACTGTAATTTCGATAGTACTGCTACTACTAGCAGGTACAGTATAACGGATAGGAACTATTTCTTTATAATTCGCTCCATCGCCTATGCGTCGTACGGCAAACGTCGGTAGGATATGACATATTCCCAATTTGTTATCATCAAACAATTCACTTGAATTTTGTTTAGGGTTTTTTATTCGATCTAAATATGAATAATACCCACTAGACCCAAATGAGGTACTGATGATAACCCCATTACCAATAACATAATCAGTAAATGTAGATTTGTTCTTTTTATAAGTATTCTTGTCACTGGAAATAGAAATTGAATATCTAATACAACCAGCAAACAGCCCACGCTCCAAATAAACATCTGTCAATATACTAATTACGGGCAAAGTCCCATATCGGACGTCTAACATTCGTTTTTCGGTAACTACACAATTTCCTTTTGCAATTCTTCTCAAAGCCTTTGGAAGATCTTGCAGATGGATTTCAGCCAATCTGCTCTTACTTCCTAAAATTTCATTATTAGGAACACCGATAAACAGCATCGGAATGGTTAATTTTCTCCCATAGTAAGAAAAAGTTCCATCCCCTCCAATAATTAATGCGATGTCTGGGTCTGACTCTGAAATTTTAAAGTCAAGAGACCGTAATATTTCTTGAATTTTTTCTTTTTGAACTTTCGGTCGAAAGGGATGTACAAAGATCTTAAATTTCAAATGTTTTATACTGCAAGAAGTATTATTTTATACCTTCTACAATAATATCTGATTTTAGGATTCATTGGCTATACTATACTTTAGACTGTTTGATTCTTACATGGTAATCTTGTGTATAGTGAATTTGATTGATTTAACGCTGTAAAGAACTCATCATGTATTGTATTATTCTGTCAATTTTTATGATCTTAAGTAGAAAGAGAAAATGAATCATAAATTACAATAAGCATGGAAAAGTAAAAAATGATAAAAGGATAATAGAAGGTATCGGACGTATTGCGAGTCCACCCATAATTCTTACTCTTTTGGTAAATCTCGGAACTTATGATTTAGACAGAAATGTTTTGTTTTGGGTTGGAACGTGTTTGCTTATTTTATACAAAACGAGTCCTGACAGCCCAATTATCAGAACCTGAACAATTTTTGAGATCCAATCAAGTCTTCCAATGTAAAATTCAGTTCCTACTATTGGCACACCTACCGTTCTTGATGCGATATATATGAAGATCAGTACTGCTGAAATAGATATACAGATAACATAAGGGATTTTTTGACTTGTCCTCACTTTGAGAATCCATATTATTAGACCGATATATATGATACCTGAAATTAGGAATAGCATAATTTCAACTATTTTCTCTGTAGTTTCACTGGTAATACCGAATTCAAGTAATTCCATCCAGTCGGTATATTCTCCGTATGCAACTACAAAATAAAGGATACTAATTAACCCTAATAATCCAAATAAAACAAATATAATTAAATTTGTAACATTCATTGAGCTCACTCATTATTGATATTAATTTACAAAAAATAAAATTATATTAAACTCTTCTTTGCTTCTTCAGCATGAGTTATTGCTGCATTTGTGTCACCATCCTTTAGAGCTTTTAAAGAGGCTTCGATTTGCTTTTCAACACTACTTAGATCAGGCTTGTCTTCTAATGCTAATTCTGCTTGGTAGAATGATTTCTTTGCGCCATCATTATCGCCATTATTAATAGAAGCAATGCCCGAGTCAATCGATTGTATGATGTCATTATTTGAGTCACTTGAAGCTCCCGTCTGATTTGAAGTCTGTGTGGTATTGGAGATGTTGGTTTGTCCAAAGGCAACAACACTACCCGAAATCAATAGTAACGGCAGGATAGCTAGTGAAAACAGATTTATTGTTTTCTTATGTTTTTGAGACATGTATTTCATTGGTAGTCAATATTTATTTCTTGGAATAATAAACTACTTATCATTCCCATAAAATGAGAATAATAGACAAATAATAACAATTTAAGTTTAAAAGTTTAATGCTTGAAACTTTGCCACAATCGAATAATTTTATCTTGCTGAGGTCTATTTTTAATGTTGCAAGTAATTCTGTTATTTTTAAAACTTACTTGAATTTCGTCAATCCAAGAGGTATAAAATGATTCACTAGTTCCGTCAATCTTTCGTACAATCTTTGTTTTTTTTAAAACCTTTATTTGCTCCAATCTATTGACTTTTCTATACGTTGAAGATATGGGTAGCCCTAAAAGAGATGCTATTTGTTGAATGCTATATTCCTTTCCATCAAGCAATTTCAATATGTTTAGGCTAGTTTCATCAGTGAAAACGGATAAGATGTCTTTTGGAGATGGACTATTCAACTCTTTAACACGGCAATTATTACTAGTACAAAACCAGATATTTCTACAATTTCTTCAATGAATTCTTTACTTTCTTCATTTATAAAACTCAGAGTATCGCCAATAATGGTGTCTCCGATAGTTATCAGTAAGAAGCCAGCTGCAAGATAAATCATAGGAAAATATTTGCTTCTCTTGTATGCTCGAATTGCAAAATAAACCAGAATAAAACCAAGCACAATGTGTATTATTATGACTAGATCCATTACTTCCAATTCGTACTTGATAGGTGAAAATGGATTATGATTTAAAGGTTTATCAAATTAATAGAGAGGTATGAAAATCGAACTTTTGATTGAGTAAAACAAGTGATTCGGTTTTGTAATCCTGAAATAAATAGATAGATGGAAATATTTTATGATGAATTGTGGATCAGTACTTGAATTTTTTTTTGTCTAACGGATCCAGATAAATAGTCTAGTTTTCCTGGTCAAATCCGTATTGTAAAATATATGTATACGAATAGTGAGATGAATCGGACATAAGAATCTGAAGGTAGGATAAGGTTAGCAACAAGAAAAAAAATATTATATATCCAGAACAGCCAATTCCAGCTCTTCTGGATATAACATCATAGCCTAAATGATGTACTTGACATATCGATTTAATAGTATTAAAATTATGCAGCTTAGTTAATATACGAGTGAAATTGAAGTCGCTTAGTTAAACTCAGATTATTAGTACTATAACTTCTGTTACTATCATAAATGTCAATAAACTGTGAAAGACCTACCGTATCAGAAAAATACTATATATCCTTATCCATGGTTACTAGATATTGAAAATCATCAAAAAGTTTTATTTATTATGGATTATACTGGCTTTTATGCGGTTCGGATATAGAAAACTTGTCCTTTGTTTATCAATATTTGCGATTGGGATTTTGGTAATGCAACCAACATCGTTATCGTCAATTTATACCGTTTTAGCTCAACAGAATTCGACTAGTGGAAGTAATGAGATTGATTTACAACCAAACATAAACTCTGAGAGTATTTTTAACACAAAAACAATGACATTGGGAAATAACATAAAAAATCTTGTTATCCTTATTCCAAATGAGGGACACCATAGCGAGGGCGAAGATGATGAAGCCAGATTTTTGGATCAACATTTTGTACCAGAAAATGCTGTAGTTAATACAGGTACAACCGTGCAGTGGTTTAATGGTGATGTAGGTCACGAACGCATCATTGATGTAAAAGATACTAGTGGGAACACTGTATTTAATACTGGAGAAATCGTTGATAGCCAAGCATCCCAGGCATTCACATTCAGCAAAACAGGAGTGTATAATTATGAGGCAGAGGGCGACCCAGGAGTAACGATGACAGGGACTATAACTGTAGATAATATTCAATCACCAGCAACTTTCTCTTCTAGTTCAGGGAGTACAACAACAAATTCAAACTCCAGTAACAATATAGACACTGTTGGTATCTTGATGGTTCCTACACAAGATATTGATGAATATCTTTCACAGCTTACTAGTGCAGGAATTACTGTGGACAATACTTTTGACTTTAAAGACTTGAGAGGCGGACAAAAGGGAACTGGTGATACACAAACGTTGATTGTGTGGACCACAAGTGGAAAAGATTTAGGCGAATCGCTTTCATCACTTAGCGAGCTTTCTGCTGACCTACCCTATAGCTAATTTCAATTTTTATTTTATTAATTAATAATTTCACGATATCATGTCCATAATTTAATGGATGATAGAAACAAAACATAAACAAATTTCGCGGTACCTTTTGATTGTTATTATATATTTTTATATGAGTATAAAGCAGTTTTTTCAATGCAAGCCAATCTAAGACAAATAATTTTGTCATTACTTTTATTCTCAACTATTATGGCAGTAACATCTGTTGCAGCAACTCAGGTTTATGCTCAAAGTACACACTCAGAAGTTGACTCAACACCCATTGCTGCTGTTATAATAATGACTATTGATGACCAAGGTAATCCTGTATTCGATCCTGCTACAACTACGATTAAACAAGGCGAAGAACTGTTGGTTTTGAATAATTTAACAGAAACGCATACATTTACAAATGGAAATGGGACAGGAAGTGAGACTGAAGGTAAAATATTTTCAGTACAGATAGCACCGGGAAGTTTTGCAGAATACTTGGCTACAAATATATCTCCAGGTAACTATTCGTTCTATTCAGAAAATAACCCTAATATGAAGGGTGATTTGGTAATAATGCCATAAATTATTTCACCTTTTTGATTCTCATTAAGAAGAATTAAAGTCGATATTTCTTGAATCAT
>QCWC01000161.1 GCA_013114705.1 Candidatus Nitrosocosmicus sp.
CGTTCTTACATTCTCCACATAGGAGGTTTCCACTAGTACAATCGTGATATCTTTCCTGAGATTCTTTTTCCGTATCAAACAGATAATTAAGATACCAAAAAACTGGACAAATGTCTGCATTTCCTCCTAACTTCCTTTGAAGGGTTATGGTTGGTTGACCTCCCGTAAAGGTATTTTTAACCTTCTTCTCTATGGTCTCGGGGTTATTGACTGTAAACAAGGCAGTATCTGGCCTTGACGAAGACATCTTACCCCCGCTAGTCAGGCCCGGTATAAATTTACTATGAATTTGGGCCGGCTTAGGATATCCCATTTTTTCGGCTATATCTCTTGTCACTCTCCAATATGGGTCTTGATCAATTGCTGCAGGAATAAGAACCGGCGTAGGTTTTTTTTCAATCAATGAAGGCAGAAAACATGGAGCCCCCTGAATAGGTGGAAATCCTATCATGCCAATATTTGTTGAATTATCAAATCCAAATACTGCTTTTGCAGTTGAGAAGGTGATCCTTTTTGCTATCTCTGTTGATATCCTATATAAGTACTTTATATCACGAGTATTAATAATGATACGGGTCCTTTTTGGGTTAAAACCCATTGCAATAATGTCCAATATATTTTCATATGTAAATTTATGGATTGACTCAAAGTTGGAATTTTCTTTAAATAAAAACTTTTCATCATCAGTGATTTGAAATATCAACTTTGCGTCAAATTTATCTTGTAAATATTTTGTAAAAATCCATGGCGTTAAATGGCCTAAATGGACCTGCCCTGACGGCCCTCTTCCGGTATAAAGATAAAACCTATTACCTTTTTCATACTCTTTCAAAATCAAGTCCAAGTCTCGATGTGAAAAGAAGAACTTATTTTTGATAAATGGATGAATTTCTCCTGTTATTTTCTTAATCTTGTCGATTATGAATTCATTTATAGGAAAGGTTCCAAATTTTTCAATTAACTTAGAATAATCGACAGAACCTACAACCTCCCATGGAGTAACGTTGAAATCATCTCTCGATATCTTGCTCGGGGCTGGAGGATGTGTCGCAAACTCAACATTGTGAATGCCCTCTTCTTTAGATGACCCATACTCCTCTCTGCCAGTCATATCTGGATCTTTCTTTTCCTGAACCAAAGTTTAAACGTTTAAAAATACATTCACTCTTAATTTTTTTATTAATATTGCACAAAGATGATTTAGAAGATGGCAAGAGCAATGAAGTTAGAAACGATAAAAATCACTCAATCTCCTCTTTACATCCTATCGAGAAAAGAATACTTCTCATTCTGAAAGAAAAAACGGATTGGATTAGCGAAATCAATTTGGCTAATGATTCTGGATTAACCTTGGATCAACTTAGGCGAGGAATAGAATGGCTAAGGTACAAGAATTTAATTCAAATATCAAACTCATCTGATACAAAGGTTTCCTTGCATTCTCAAATGCTTGAAAATTCGGAGTGTCTTTTACCAGAAAGGAAACTTGTAAATATTGTTAAAGACGGGAAAAATAAACTTACAGATGTCATCAAGAGCGAAACATTTCAAAATAATGAGAAGGAAGCCTACGGAGCCATCCGTCATTCAAAAAATAATAATTGGATCATTATTGAAAAAGATAAAGTCAGAGTTCTTCCAGGTGCAGAATTACCATCGAGGGCGGAAAATCTAATTAAAAGGTTAAAAACTGAAAAATTTATCCACGCATCCTCACTTAGTGGCGAAGACAAAATCGCCTATGATGACTTGGTGCGGAGAACAAATATTTTGACCATTGAGAAGCAAAGTGAGAAAAAATATAGACTTTTGAAAGAAAATGCGGAGCAGATAAACGAAATGTTACACGCTAGTCTAAAATTTGCGAGAAAGCTGGATAAGGAAATGCTAACCTCACATGAGTGGAAAAAACTCAATTTCGAACAACTCGATGTCGAGGCACCTTTG
This sequence comes from Candidatus Nitrosocosmicus sp., assembly GCA_013114705.1. GTDB lineage: Archaea > Thermoproteota > Nitrososphaeria > Nitrososphaerales > Nitrososphaeraceae > Nitrosocosmicus. The sequence goes on from QCWC01000161.1 coordinate 1,948, forward strand.
CCGTTAAGTAATTTTGGTAAAAAAAATCCATTAATTGATTTTATAGATGAGGTAAAGGAGATTTTGACAAGTATGGGATTTAGTGAAATTGAAGGCAACCTCTCTCAAACCTCTTTTTGGAACTTTGATGCCTTATTCATTCCTCAGGATCATTCCGCCAGAGAAATGCAGGATACATTTTATTTGAGTTCCAAATCTGGGCTTTATTCGACATTAGAACCAGAAAGTAAATTGGTCGATGTAGTTTCCGAAATACATGAGTCTAATTGGAATTACAAATGGAATATAAAAGATGCCAAAACCATTGTTCTTAGAACACACACTACTCCTGTTACGCTTCAACATCTTTGGGAAAAATCACCAGATAAAGAAAAGGTATTTTTGGTCGGCAGGGTATTTAGAAATGAAAAAGTCACATTCAAACATTTAGTCGAGTTTCATCAAGTCGAAGGCATTTATACTAGTAGTAATGCTACTCTAAGACAACTCATTGGTATTCAAGGTGAATTTTATTCAAGATTGGGGATCAAGAAGATAAAATTTTGGCCAACATTTTTTCCATATACTGAGCCTTCCCTTCAGTCTATGGTTTACAATGAAAAGCTCAATAAATGGATAGAGTTATTTGGTATGGGGATATTTCGAACAGAGGTAACAAAACCACTGGGAATCAAAAACCCGGTGCTTGCGTGGGGTGGTGGCTTTGAAAGATTAGCAATGTTGCGTTTTGGTTTGGATGATATTAGAGAATTGTACTCAAATAATTTGAGTTGGCTTAAGAGTGTACCTAAATGCCAGTTGTGAATGTAAGGATTAGCTCGTTGACCCGCCATTTTCCTCGTTCTTCCATAGAGAAGTTAACCGAGGATATCCCCTTCTTGGGTCTCGATATCGAGGCCATCGATGAACGTAATGGCATCATTAAGATCGAGTTTAATCCCAATAGGCCCGATTATGCCTCTGAAAATGGCATAATAAGGGGGTTAAAAGGTATTTTAGGAGAAGAATTGGGGTTGCCTCGCATCAGAGAAATTCGCTCATCAGGGGATTCCATTTTTGTGGATAAGAATTTGGCAGATAGTAGGCCAATGATTTACGGACTTGTAGCGAAGAGAAATGTACATCTCGATGATGTTGAGTTGACTCAATTGATTGCAATGCAAGAAGATCTGCACAACGGGTTAGGTAGAAGAAGAAAAAAATCATCCATCGGTATCCATAATTATGACGCGTTGACATTTCCTTTGCATTATGTACTTGCACCCCGGACGAGAAAATTTTTTCCGCTAGATAGCCAAGTAGAATTAACCGTAGAACAAATATTATGTGATACAAACATAGGTCGGAGTTATGGTCATCTTATTAGCGATCGTGAATCTGCACCGGTTTTGAAAGATGACAGCGATTTTGTAGTTTCGGTTCCACCAATAATTAACGGAGCGAAAACAAGAGTAGATACTGATACACGAAATTTGTTTGTAGAAGTCACTGGTACAAATTCCAAATCCGCAAGGGAAATGCTGTCGATCTTTTCATATGAACTTGCCGATATGGGATTTGATTTGTTTTCATTGGACATTCATTCTCCATTCGAAGGCGTTGTTGTATCTCCAAATCTCGAACCCATAACCATTGAGGCAGAAATAGATCAAATAAACAAGTTATTGGGGCTGTGTTTAACCCCTGGAAAAGTAATTGAAAGTCTCCGGAAATGTCGATGTGATGGAATAGTTAACAACACAGGTTTTGTAAAATGTATTGCACCAAGTTATAGAATTGACATGTTCGAAGCAAATGATGTTTTGGAGGAGGTTGCAATTGGCTATGGGATTAATAATCTACAGCCGGATACACCTTCGGAATATTTTGGCGGAAAGAAGAATATACAATCGCTTGTTTTTGACAAGATTAGCGAGGTCTTGGTAGGTCTTGGATTTCTTGAAATCGTAAACCCTAGTATTATTTCTAAGCGAATACTGGATGATGCACTAGTCCATGCAAAGGATTCAAACGCTGAGCTGATTTGGTTGGGAGATTCAAAAAATTCTGAATTTGAAATTTTGCGACCCAGCTTAATTCCGTCTATGATTAACACGTTATCCATTAATATTCATGAAAAATATCCACAAAAACTATTTGAGATTGGAAAAATATTTAGAACCGAAGCAAATTCAGTTCGAGAAAATTGGTCGCTGTGTGTGTCTATAGCTCATGATAATACTGATTACTCTGAAATAAAGTCAAAACTAGAATCTGTCTTTCGATATTGTTTTGACTTGCCTGTTAGTACTCCTAGAGATAGGACCCAGTTTTATCTTGACGGACATTCTGCCCAAATCTTGTTGACTTCTAAACGTATTGGACACATTGGAGAGGTGCATCCTCAAGTTTTAGAAAATTTTAATATGAAGACTTTGGTCAGTTTGTTTGAAATTGATATATCTCGTGTTATACAAATACTGGGCTTAAATGAACGTCGCTTTTTTTAATTCCGATTATGAAACTAATAACAAACAAGATTCGGGTAGAGAGGTTGTTTTGACCACATTATCTGAAGATAATTTATTTATATAAAACAGGAACTTTTTTTATTACCAGTAATCTGGAGCTCTATTATGGGTTACGATCATCTCGTATTATTGTATTGTCAGGTTTTTGTATAAACAAATGAAATTCATAACTCTAGGTTAACTGATATATATCCGGGAATCTCAGTTTGTTTAACCCCGTCAGAGAGTGCACGATGAGTTTTACACAAAGTGTAAGGCTAACTATGATTCGATTGTGGGTCAGTGGCGGGGTACATTTTTATCAGTAGGATTTAATCTTACCTATTTAGTCCTTCAAGGTGTCCTTCTTGCTCCAATTTGTCAGCATGTGCACTGATGTATCGCCATATAATATCGGCCTTATCTGATTGAAAATCCCAAGGGGCTATCAATACCAAATCATTATCACGAATCCACATCCTTCGCTTAATCTTACCTCTAATTCTACATGTTCTTATCTTCCCGTCAGAACTCTTTACAATAATATTGTCTCCGCCCACTAATTTAATAACTCGCCCGAATAACTCCCCTTCCTGGGGCATGACTAGTTCTTTTAAATGAGCTTCATTTAAGACTTTGCGCTTACCTATTTCTAATCATAACTAGTTCCGTGAGATTAAATAAATACTTTTGTCTTTCAAAATTGGTAACCCAAATATTCAATCGAGACTCCTCTTCGCAGCGCAAATCATTTTTATTTATAAGGTAAAGAAAGAACGAAAAGTATCAAGTATTAGCCAAACTACACTCATGACGTTGCTTTTTCATTGAATTGTTAGATTGTTCTGATTGTATTCACACTAGTCATTGTGGAAAGATGTTGAAGGTTGTGTGTATGAAATCGCTGAATAGTTTTGCCACATTTT
>QCWC01000162.1 GCA_013114705.1 Candidatus Nitrosocosmicus sp.
GTACAGAAAATAATATAATAATCGATTAAATACTTTAGCATTTAGAATCCAAATAGTTTGAAAATATTAATGCTCTCATCAAGTGATAAATGATGATGATAACAATATGGAGGACCCTTCCGATATCATCATCATTTATTCAATCACTGTAAGTTCGTGCTCAACAAGAAATAATTTATCTTTCCTTATGAAACATTCGGGGGAATGGGGGATATTAGGTATCTAAATCAGTAGATGGTGAAAAACTTTTGAACCTACTATATATCCTGCAAATAATGAACCCATTAGTGAGAAACTCTTCTGATTTAGCCGTATCAAAAATGGCACAATATTGATACCTTATGAAAAAAACGAACTAGTATTACTAAATCAAAGTTTAGTTGCATATGACATGGAAAAGCTTCACTATATTATTCAAATAAATAGACTAAGATCCGCTGACAATGAAAATATTGACAAAATAACTTTGGATAGGAAATCTTGTAAATACCGTGGTAAAACAGCTACCCATGGTCCAGATGGGGAAATATACTTTTCTTGAAGAGATATCAAAGGAACAAATGCTCTCCTCGGTGACTATTATAATAAATATTTCTCAAATTAATCTAACTCTGACCCTGTAGGTAAGACTGCGTTGGAGCAGGGTCTGATTGAAGTTCCGATTTATTCACTCACATGAGATATTGTAATTTATCACACTGCTGATAACGGTTTGGCCTAAAGTATTCAGGACCAGTCCTTACTCAAAAATTGGAATAGTATAGGAGTGGCTGTCCATCCACTGTACCTAAATCTCAGTTTGACTCTGAAGGAACTTGCATATTGACTACTTTTTAGGAAATGATACCGACCGTACTGGCCATTGCTGCCTAAATTCTACTGATATGGATATAAATTTCAGCAACTCAGTCCATGTATACACATCAGATTTTGCTCCTTCGCATACAAATATGGATTTTTCAGTAGATAAGACCAACAATATTTGGATGGCATTTGTTACTTTATCTGAGTTAACAAATAATACCTAAACCAATTAAGAAAAGACGAGTAAAATCCTTAATGTGGTACTAATAAACAAGAATGGAACTGAGCTGGGCCAATGTCTTTTCAATCTAAAATCGACAATAAACTGTCAAATTCAAGTCTAATTGTGTATTAGATGGTGCATGCTCGGGTTTTCATTGAGTGATACCTTTAATAGGATCACACTGAGATCAGATAATTAGGAGACGCCTATATTCGGTCATTCATAACAACCCGTTGACTACCATTAATTAACTTTCGAGGCATATATTTGCATGTTAATGACTCTAATAGAATCCGTGAACGGATATACTGTGCATATTTCTAAAAACTAGTTGGTAATCATTTAAATGACGACGAATGATTCAAAGTCCAAATTAATCCGCTGGTAACCAATCAATAATAACATGGTTGTAAGCAAGTGTGATTAATTATTGTCATAGAACATTCTATGATTATACCAGAATGGATTTATTAGGTTGACAATCTATACCTCCTAGGATGGCATCTCATAAGCAATCTGTTATAGTAAAATTAGTTTTATTAACGAGTTTTATGATTCTTGGATTATATGTTTTTGTTACAAACGACAAGGCCTCTGTTATAGATAGCAACATAGTAGTGTACGCTGCTATAAATACTACTCAATCCGAACACATGAACATGGATCACTCTATGCCAACAAACATCAATATGAGTGCTTTCAATATGATGCAGATAAATTCAAGTTCTACTAATAACATTATTTTTGATACCCTGTCAGAACAAGACAAACCTCTGCTCTGCGGTGATAATAAAGTGCGTTATACCTCTTATGTTAAAGAATTTATCACTCCTATTTTGTGCAGCCAGCCAGTTGGAATAGCTGTGGATAAAGATAATAACGTGTGGATTGCATCAGGAAAGTCTGGAAATCTCTTTGTATTTAATCCATCTACTGAACAATTTGTCGAAACTATACGTATTCCGAACTGGCCAGAACAGAATAGAAACCTTGGTTCAATGATCTGGGACATGAAATTTGATAATAATGGTGACCTCTGGTTCACTGATGAGCTTTCTAATTCCATTTGGAAATACTTTACCAAAGAAGGAAAATTTGAAAATTATAGATTGTTACAAGAAGGTGGATACCCACTTTCACTCACTATCGACTCAGATAATAATGTGTGGTTTACTCAGGTCTTTGGGAAGCGACTTGGATTTCTTGAACCTGATAAAGTCATAAATAACACTACTAAGGGCATTTCGGAATTGGATATGTCCAAACAAATAAATTTTCAAACAATGGGTCCAATCTCTAATGGATTTAACAATACTAATACTACCGGAAGCATTGACAATCGCGACAGCAGAGCATTATGGTTTTCTACAGCGGTATTTCCTGTAGGTGGACAAATTATTAAGTTTGATAAAGTATCTCAATCCTTGACCATTCATGACCTCAATTATACCCGCAGTATTCCATTTAGTATTGCTGAGGATGAAAATGGATTCTTGTGGGCAAATAATCATATTTCTAATCTATTCCTATGGTTAGACCCCAATACCGGAGCGGTTAAGCAATATGCTACTTCCAATCCCTCTGCTTCGGGCAATTTGACCACCTTGCCTTATATCAATCAATATAAGGACGGTAAGATCTGGTTTAATGAACATTATGGAAACGCTATTGCTTCATTTGATTTGAAAACCAATACTTTAGTAGAGTATTATATCCCAACTCATAATCCTTTGTGGATCAATTCTTCCAATCCGCTTAGATTTACATTTGATAATAATGGATCAGTATGGTTTACAGAATGGACTGAAAATAAATTAGGTGTAATACCAACAGATCAATTGAAACAACTTCCAATCTCGGTAGAAGTATCTAAGAATAATATCACATTGGATAGTGTGAATAAAAAAGGGGATTCATTAGAGGTTTCCATTTCCAGTAATTTGATAGATAATCAAACAAAGAGCATTAACAATACTAATAATAGTAACACTAGCGTAGCTATGTCGGTTACTTCAAGTATATCTAAAAATGGAAAATTGGATAATCTTACTAGCAGTTTTAATCCAAGTAATGTATCAATTGAAAATATAGATTCACAGCAATTCAAAACAGTGTTAAAAATCGATCCCAAGGAAGGAGTGAATCCAGGAAATTATACACTTACCATAACTGCAAAATATGGAGATGAGATAGCTATCTCTAAGATAGTTGATATGTTTGTTAAATAATAGTCATGCAAAATCAATAGCAAGCATCAACTTTTTTTACTTTTATTGAGTACAATGCTATAGTGAATTATTTAAAAACACTTTGCAGACAAACTATTTTTATTTATTATTGACACAGATGGTTGGCTCCATAGTTTACTTTGTTGGTATACATTTTTATGCGCATCCGTTTCTGTCGACTAAACTTTTGCCAATATATTTAATCCTATATGCTATTCAATAATCAAGAAAGGAAATAACTAGTCTACACATAATTATATACTCTCCATCATCGACGGGGTTCTTTAAGATATGGAGATATCCATGACCTGTGTAGATTAATGTTTATTGTCATCTTCAGGTCTTGAGAACTGTTTGGACGAATAAAAAAATTTTAGAATAAAAGCATCGAAAGGATTTAATCTAGATACATTCAGGCCTTACGTCAATACATTTTCACGGAGTAAGAAGGCGAAGAATTGGAATCCATAATAAACGGTACATTTTTCATTCAACATGCATGGGGAAGGGGGGGCTTACGTCTCTTATGTTTATTATTTGAGATAATGGAAATATTCTTTTTTATACGAAAGAACTTTGATTTCTCTAAACTTCTTAAAAATATAAAGAATTTGTTAGTTTAATTCCCTCTATTAGTATTGTGAAAGATTTACAATGTTTGCAATTGAAAGTAAATTTTATTCATTAATTAAAAATATTATTATAATTTTCAGAACTGAAACTATATACTGTAAAATTCATATGTCCAAAACGTTTAAAAATATCTTCTAGTTTATTTAGCTCAATGAAGAGTACATTAGCAATTATTGCTTTGTCTGCTGTTCTAATGTCTGGTCTATTTTTATCTCCTGGCATAAATTTGAACTCATATGCACAGTCTAAATCACCAATGGATGGTCATCTTAGTCTTAACATGGGTACTGCTTTCACGCGAATATCTTCTGAGGAAGCTTCCGAAAGCGAGGCACCAGTAAAGAATGTGACTTTTGTTGCAGTCGAAAAAAATCTTACTTTACCTAGTGGTCAAAATGTTGCTGCATTAACATGGAATGGTACCATCCCAGGTCCGACTCTTCGTGTGACACAGGGTGACATTCTAAATGTAAAAATAATTAACCATCCTAATAACACAATGGTCCACAGCTTAGATCATCATGCTTCTACAATTAGTGCAGTACCTGCCTTTGGTCCGATTAATGTAAGCGATACCAAAGAATACTCATTTGTAGCCACTCAACCAGGATTCTTCAAATATCACTGTGAAGGTGGAAACGCTGCTGGAAAAGGTGTAGTGGGCATGGACCAACACGTATTCCAAGGAATGGTTGGTGGTGTAATTGTTGATCCACAAGTCGGTTATACAGGATATGAAGGTGTAGGTGTTGAAAACGGTACAAACGCATTAACTACAACTGATGTAGAGGCAGATGCAAAAGAAGTTGCATTCCAATTCTCAGAATACTATCTTGACCCATCTGGTCAATATGACGCAGCAGCAATGTTTGCACATGCACCAACAGCATCATGGATAAATGGTATTCCATTTGGATATGACCCAGTGATTACTGAAACGAAAAATGCAACAACTCTGTTCTTCAAACAAGGTGACCACGTAAGGTTCTTCGTACTAAACCACGGTGACCTCCCAACAAACTTCCACATAGTAGGTGAAATATTAGACAGAGTCACAGACGGTAGCATTGTTAGTGGAATTGGTAAACAAACATACACTGTAGGCGGATCAAATGACGCAATAGTCGACGTCGTATTCGATAAACCAGGTGTTTATGCATTCGTAAACCATGACTACTCTCAATTGTTCAAAGGTCAAGCAGGTTTAATCGTAGTTGATGGCCCAGATAATGGTACAAGCAACTTGTTAGGTTTGACTGATGATGCAAATCCATCCAATGCAATCCCACCAACTGGTGCAAACAGCATTCCAGTGAATGTAAAACCATACATGCTAGGTACACCCTTAGCATGGAATGGCCAATAAACCATTTTTTTAAAAATCTTTAATTTATTATATCAAAAAAAATAAAAGTAAAAAATAATTTTCTATCAGTTCAAATTCCTTA
>QCWC01000163.1 GCA_013114705.1 Candidatus Nitrosocosmicus sp.
AAGATCCCTACAGAAGAGCTTCTGTATGACGACGCAATAAATAACACTGAAGCTATTATTGTTGGAACGGATAGGAAAGAGGTTCTAAATAGATTACAAACAGTATTTGCTAGGGAATTTGAAAGGTATGGAAAATTAAAAGAATCAGATGTTCGACCTACAGATTATGAAACTAGACAAGCATGGTCACGAATAAGAAAACATATCAAGAAATCGAATAAGAAATGAGTAAATTTCTCCATCATCTTACAGAATTCATTCTCAGTATGACTGTTCAAAACTTGACTGCATACACAGTAAAGCATGATTGAAAGTACAACCCATTTTTAGACACATAATTATAACAGTAGTCGCATCTCCAATACTTTCATAAGGGGTCTTGCATATCTAATTCGACATTCGGCACAGTTGTAAGGCCCATCCTATTAGATATTTATTTTCAATAAACCATAAAGAAGTAAAATACGAAAAACTTGATTTTCAATTTGGAAAAAAAAGAGATGTAGATAGGTTGAACTAGTATCTACCTTGCCTTTAGAGTATTGGCCATACAGTCTCCAAGCTGGGGGTTAAGATTACTCGGTAACTTTATCCACCCATCCGGACAATCCATTTGGTTCAATTTGAATACTGTAGCTACCTCAGCATTACTCATGGGAATAAGCGAACCCATGAAAAGTGCTATGGTTACCACCAGTGCTACTGAAGCAGTCACCAGTATTTTTGCGTCCTTGTTCTTTTGTTTATGAGTTGTTGTTCTCATAAAGGTTTAAGGTAAAAATAATTATATTGAAATTGCTAACTAATTGCAATACTCTAATATTCTTGCAAAATTGGAATAGAAGTAATAATAATGTCAAAAAGCAATCATTTTAGTTCAGATCCTGTCATATTTGTTATTTTGTCATCATCACCTGATCAGTATAGTGGAATTAAAATGATTGCTAAATCCATTGCCATCAACTAGCTCAATAAAATAGATTAATTATCGAAGTATAGACCGCAATAGATTAGTGTATAATCATCATAAGGTAGTAGAATTTTAGATCGAACCCACTTCAGAGGACTGATATTGTCCTGAAGCCTATCGGCCCGTTTGATATCTCTTACTTTTGAGACCAATTTAATAACACCTATCTACCGAAAATGAGCCTGTCTTTTACTTTATCTAATAATCAAGGAAATCAGAAGTTCATATAACGTATCTTCATTTGGAAACTCGCAACTAACGGAACGATCGGTTGATAAAGTGAAAGGCGATTAGAATAATCCACTAATTTTTTTTTCTTTCACATTATGCCTTACCAAGTGGTTTTGGTTTTGACATGTCAAAATAAAGGAAAACCCATATCATAATTCATCTCAGTTTAACTTCTCTATAATATTAGTAGAGAACCCTCTGAATCTTCCAATAGCATTAGTATAGTAACTTTTTTTTAATTGCACAAAACTTGACATACATCAAGTGATTACTGTAGGCTTATCAGTAGCCTTGAAATATATCTACCACTAAACTCAGCGGTTGAAAGTCGACCAAGCATAATTCAAACCACTGAAGACTAATTAATGGCAAATAAAATACAATAAGAACTAATGGATATCAAGTGTTCTCAAAAATTTACTTTATTTTTCATGTTTTATAAGGAAATTCATCTAGTAAAATTACCTTGAATTCGATTCTAAAAACAACTACGTTTCTTATATCTAGTTGCCATCGAATAATTGCATGAATCTAAAAAAGCAGAAAATTAACTATGAATATCAAGAGATTGAAGATCCAAAATACTGAATCGGGTAATAAAAAAATAGAGACTAATTCCCTATTTCACTTAATATTTTGACATATGTAATATGATCGCATCCATGATCTGGATTGCGAGTATCATGAAGGGAACAATACAGGGTTCGCTTGCCAATCATAACTTCAACATTACGGTTTAACTTATTATCTCGGATTACAAAACTATGATCATGTCGGTATTTGAGATAATAGTAATCCGTAATCAGCTCGTGAGTACTGAATTCGGAATCCTCTTTATCTTGTTTGGTAATTGTTTGATCTAACATTCTTATTTTTGAATGAGTTTGCAATCAACAGATATAGAGAAGTCTTACTATATATTCTTATTGAACATTGTTCTATTTAAAGACGGCTACATTGTAGTCCATTGAGTCCTCTTTGAATTCGCTTACTGTTTTTGAAAATCGGTGGAATAATAGATACGGCAAGTAGTATAGAACAGGTATCTCTCTATGTCAAGTACAAGTCGATAAGGGAATCGGTAGAACATTCATTCACATTTGTATAAGCAAGATCTAATTTGTCATTTGATTGCTAATCAAAGCTTCTTACAGAAATAAGTAAGGTTTAGACAAATTTTATCGAATTACATGCATTAGAAAAAAATTATCGAGTTAACGATCAGTTGGGCTTTCAATTTTTATTCATTATGGACTATCCATAAATTCAAAAAGCGGTTCATAACCTCTTGCATAGATAGTATAATGATCAATACCTTTTACTTCCTCAGGCATTGAATAATGGAATCCCGAGAATAAATCTATGGAGAAGGGTGAATTGTCGCCTGGAGGAAGTGATTCAACTAAGGGCCTTCCTTGACTTAATCCAATAAATGAATCATCCTTGTCAAAAAATACGGCATAAATGGATATAGAAGATTGTTCGTTTGTAGAATTATTTATGACCGTTCCGGTTATTTGGTACGAATCTCCACGAAATCTAACATCAGTTATGGAAAGATTTTCACTCTTGCCAATAGTAGCTTCCGGGGGAGTAGTAGTAATAGTAGTAGTAGTCATGTTTTGACTTGTATCCGTATCAAGATTTGGTGTGGCAGTATCACGTGATTGACCGTAAGCAAACGACAATGTTAGAATAAAAACGAGAGTAGAAAATGCGACAAGAAGGATTTGTTTCATGGTCTCATTGATTGAGAAGATATTAATTAAATTTTCTTTGCAATTGAAATAATTCAAGAAATTTCACAATATTTCTAATCCTTATCTGTTCTGCCACAGTAGATGCCTTCTATTCAAAAAATTTGAAAAGTAACAGTTCCCATAGACCTAATGGATTCCAAGCTTACATAACTCTTAAGTATAGTAATTCTCATTCAATAGATTTGGAGAACTTCGATACAGGTCTTGTTAGTCTCATGAGATTTGAAACAGTATATGGTATTTACTCGGTAAGAATAAATTGAATGAAAGTCTTGTCCAGTAGAACGGTATTGATTCTTTTTTTTTATCTTTCAGTCCATCAAGTCCATCTCTTGTAATTTGAAAGTTTTCACCAACTTCACAATGTATCGTATTTGAGAATCAAATCTTCTATGGCTTGATAAAACAAGGGCGAATTGGAATCACCATATTACTTGGATGCTCAAAATAGATAGAATCCTGCCTATTTCTTGCCAGCAATGCATAAAGCTTCGTTACTTAGGCTGATAGATCCTGAACTTCTATCAACGTATCGATTTACTTACTCAGTTATTGCTCTCAAAATTTGTAACTTTCGTTCAGGAGTTTGATTAGACAATGCTGTTTCAACAGGCTCAGCAGTCTCATAAGCGAAGCGCGTAAACGAGTCGGCTGAATCAAGTGTCAAAATCATATCAATTTCCTTAATAGTAACGCCTTTAAACCCTGATTCGAGAAATAACTCCTTAAGCAAATTCTCATCTGCTAGACTAAATGGTCCAGGTGAATTTGGCGGAATAGGCGAGATCTTTGTTTCTTTAATTATCTTATCAAACGTTAGAGTAATAAATGATACTTTACTCGGTGTAGACCAAACAGCTACTGAGAAGAATCCTTTATCCACCAGTGACTTGTAGATATTATTCAGACGGCTTTAATATCAGGTAAAAACATGATCCCAAATCTACAAAGCGCTGCATCAAATGACAGTGGAGGTAAAACAATCGTTTCTGCATCACCCTCTTTGAAATCCATCCGATCATCAAGACCTAATGTTATGCTTCTTTGTTTTGATATTGATAGCATTTTCAATGAGATATCGGTGGCTAATACACGACCATTTTTGCCTACTTGATAAGCAGCGGTTATGGATGGTTCTCCTATACCAGTGGCTACGTCCAGAATTTTTGAACCTTCCTTTATATTCGCAAGTTCTATCATTCGCAGACTGATATTTTTGCTTGCAGGTTCAATAACATCCCAACATTTAAGCCATTCATCAGCCACGCCATTCCAACCTTGACGTTGGTTTATCTTATATTGTTCATTATTTGTAGTTGACAAGTTTATCTAACCTCCAAATGTTGTTTCAAGGATTTGATGTGTTTCTTTGTTCTTTGTTAATGCGTGTTCTCTTACTTCATTTATTTCGAATAATATTTTATCTTCGATCATGATACATATTTGAAATTTGTAAGATAAATTGAAGACGGAAATTCGAAGTATGTTCTAAATAAACAGGAGAATCTTTTTGATTGCTGGATCTGGAATAATGTGAGGAAGCGTTGATGATGATGATATTATTGATTAAAATAATAGAGCAGAAAGATGTATAAAAAACCTTTTTTGATAGAGGGGTAATTCCTCATGAGATCTTTCATGTCTAAATAAGTGTAATAGGACTACAATCATTTCACAAGTTTTACAATCATTAATAATCATAGGGACTGATTGTGTTCTTCATGTTATTCACATTGACGGAAACTATAGTATAATAGAGTCTGGCGATAATTTGCAAGATATTATCATCTACTGCTTGCCTCAGTATATCTATCGCTCAGTTCATCAGCCCATGTTGAAACCTTATTACTTTGAAAAATGTCCCTTACACAGCATTAAATGAATAAATTCGGAATCAAAACCAATGAATGTGAAAAAAATGTAGATGAATAAATTAATGTATCTAGTTTTTTTTAATTTATTAGTCGTCTAAAACTACATAGGTGTAGTTGAATTATCAGTGATGCCTGATGTTGCGTTATCGCCTCCACCAGTCATATTAGAGGATTCCATGTCCACGGTTGAACCCATATCACCAGCTGGAGGTGGAGTGATTGATCCTTGGGCAAATGATTGTTTGACCGTAAAGGTTCCAGCCATCAAAGAGGCTGTTGCAAGAATACTAGCAATTGCAAATAAGGATATTATTCATGCGTTTTGTTATCTAATTTTATTTCTGATAGTTATTATCAAAAAATATACTACGTATTTGTTATACTAGGTTTATATATGATGTATATATAGATGCACCTTTCAATATTGAAGGTCTCATTTTCTAATATTCAAATATATA
>QCWC01000164.1 GCA_013114705.1 Candidatus Nitrosocosmicus sp.
CAACTAACACACAATATTATCTATTAAAATTTTGTTAAATGAATTATATGACTTTTCAACTAAATAAAAGTATATAATAATTGAATATAACAATCTATCATAAAAGGGGAGAATTATTCTTGGTTTTATCCCATACATGTTGGATGATTTCAGACACTGTTTGATAAACATTGCCATTATAGGTTGATTCCCATTTTTTAGCAACGTATTGACCAGGTGAAGTTTTGGCCTCCAAACGCTTTTCCAAAATCCCGATGAATTCATTTCCAAGACCCAAATCCTTTAAGCCTTGTTTTGCCACATGTAACTGAGTCTTTACTGTTTCAGAGACATTAAAATGGGTTTTGGCATCGTAACCTGAACGGATTATAGCAGCACGTTCCTCTCTTAGTGATGACAATGGTCTTAATGGTTTTCCTTCTAATATTGCGCGATACAAAAATCCAATAAAGAATTCAATCATTGCTACTGTTTCTTTTGGTGTAGGTTGTACGGACATTATTCTTGTCTCCACTCTATAGTTTGGAGAATTCAATCTGATTCTTAGATCATCATGCCTATCTTTTTCCAGACCAAAATAGTCGCGCGTCTCATCAAGCCCGGGTCTTGAAGCAATATAATCTATATATTCATCAATACGATCAAGATATTTTGGAATAGCCGGAAAACCAGAGTTTTGTTGTTCTGAATGATCATATAAATAAACCCTCGGCTCGTAAAACGAGTACAGTCTGCCAGCAAATAGTCTGCTATTTGATCCAAGTAGAATTGCTGACGGCAGAAGGTTGAGGATGTAATTAAACATATGAGTAGTATAGATAGGATTCAAACCTTGTAAGTGTAAATGAAATCCCTGTATTGCAGTTGCAATAGCGTTGGGTTTGTATATTTGGCCTTCAATTTCAATATCCGGAAACTGTTTTTGCCATTCATAAAAATTAAGATATCTTTCTTTTCTTGTGATAAACTTTCTTTTAAAAATATCAGGCGAAGGATTACCTCCTAAAAATGTAGGTATTACATTACTGTTTTTGTATACTTTTCTTATTGATTTATCCAAGTATTCAATAAAATCTACGAAAAAAGTGTTCACAGTAGACAAGTCATGCATGGAAATTGGCTCTGTTTTAACCTCAAACTGGCATTTTCCATATTCCGCATCCATATCAAACTTTTTGCTCAATTCCTTTATCAGGGGATTAGCATTAACCGGCTTTGCTTTATCATCAAGCAGACAGATCTCAATCTCCACTCCTACACGATAGAGTTCATCCCAACGATGAAGGTCATCTTGAATTCTTTTCTTTAATCCAAGAGTCTGGTCTGCCAATGGGCTAGTCAAATTAAGTAAATTTCTTTGACGAATTATTATATAAATTTCTTTATATGTTGATTTGACCGGGATGGAGTATGGTTATATCTCAGCAATGTACAACAAAGTGTGCTAATTAATTTTAGAACGATATTGATTTGCTATTTTCATATAGGATAGCTTAATAAAGTGTTACCATAATATATATCTATATACGTTTAACTAGTAGTATATCATTTTAGTATTATAAGTACTATATTATGATAACAGGAGCATTAGTTGGTATCATCATAGGGGTTTAATAATTTGGACCTGTCGCTTACTACATTGGCACTTAAATTCTTATGACATTTGTAACATAACGTTCTCAGGTTGTTTCCATTGTGTATAAATTCAAGAATTGTCTTAACCTTGTTATCAAGTGTATCAAATTGATAACCTAAATGGTAATAATATGATCTAGGTATAATATGATCGCATTCAAGCCAGTTCTTTAGTGGCTTGTTGAATCTTTTCTTTCTATGGAGTACGATTCCGCAAATTTGACAAGTATAATTGTCCCTTTTTAGGACTTGGTTTCTAATATTTCTCCAGTAAAAATTTGCATTATACCACTTCGTGAATTGAATGCTGCATTTTTTTGAGCAATATTTCCTAAATGGTTTGCAAACGGATTTCATACAGTTATGATTTCTGCATTTTTGGTTTCCACTTTCATCGAACTTGTCAAATTCATGAATATAAACTATAAAGTTTGAAATCTTTGGAAAATTAAATTTTGAAGGCATATTGGTAGCAGTAGCAGTAGCAGTAGCAGCAGTAGTAGCAGCAGTAGTAGCAGTAGTGGTGTTGGTGGTATTGCCAACATTAACGTCTAATTTTTGAGTAACGCTGGATACTACATTTGAGTCTTGAACCACTTTTTTTATCTGTTTTTTAGTTTTTCTCTTCTTAACTATCATTTTTTTCTTGCTTGCGACCAGATATCTCTTTAAAAGCTTTGGTAACAAAAATTATATCGATTAGGAGCTGGGCCACAACCATATGTTTCTATGTGCTGATCCATTTGAATACAAATCATATTCATAAATACCTGCCTTATTGGCAAGATCAGACAATTGACCCCCTGGTAATTCATTTGATGTAAAGTAAATGAGACCGAGGTACTTTGCGACACCTTGTAAGTAATCATACACCTGATCATAGGCATTCCAACCGATTCTGTCCGAATCACTTGTTATAAAAAAACCTGTGCCCTTTGCATACGTAATGGTTTTGTCCAATCTTGATTTATTGACTTGAATGTCAAAACTAGATTCGTTGGATGCCAATGATCTTGGCTTAGATTCTTCAATGTAGTAACCTATATTATGAACCGTCTCAGAATTATAAATTTTCCCCATCTCATAAAATATTTGCAGATCCATACTTGTATTAAAATTTGAGTCTGCTGAAATTAAATCCAATTTATTTAAAAGTATGCTATTATTTGAGTCATAAAACGGGTTTCCAAGTGAAAGGTCTGTTGTACCTTCATTGATTTGCGAATTGTTTTTGAGAGGAGGTGTTGGAGGTATTGCTAGATCTGATAAGGATGAAGAACTGGCAGTGTTGGGATGGACTGCAGTGGTGATAGTTGTGGGTGTATTGTCCATGGTGTTGGGTGCTGTTGTTTTTGTGGTGGAAGTTGTAGCAGCAGCAGCAGCTTCACCAGTCGTACCAGCCGATGTCTCGCTATCATTTTTTGCAGCGGCTAGTGTTGTAGTGGCAAAAGAGTCTTGTACTACTAAATTGCTATTGCCTTCAAAACTAATACTAAAAAGCAAAATTCCAAACATGCACCCAAGGATAGAATAACAAAGATCTTTTCTTGATGCCTTTTGAAACAGTAAATGCAATAATATCACATCAATGAAAACTTCAAATTTATTATTAAACATTATCAAGTGAATAAACATTTAAAACACCTATTTTAGATAATTTATTTATTTAACTTGAAGAGTATGGGTATTGGTAAGACTCGTTTTCCAGCCAAAAAATTGTTTATTGTTACTATGATAATAATTGGAATTACTTATTCGGTTATGATGTTAGGGGTATACCTCTCATCCATACATCAAGGCCTATCGTGTTTAACTTGGCCCCTTTGTCCAAATGGCTTTGATTTTCCTCCACCAAAATACTTTTATGAACACCTCCACAGGACATTAGTCCTTGTTTTGATGATTTCGCTTTTCTCATTGGCTGCATATTCTTTTGCCAAATTAAATAATAAGAATTTCAAAATAAAACTGGGATTAGCTTCAGCATTACTTGTCGGTCAGGTTTTACTAGGATGGGTTATGATTGTTACTAAGTTGCAACCACTCGTAGTCGCAAGTCATCTTGCCACGGGTATTGCTTTTTTTGGTATCTTGATCGTTACCTTAATTTCCCTACATCACCATATACAAAAAAACAACAATCTTCAAAAACAAAATTAAAATAATTATCCTTATATTTTTGTTAACTTTAACATATTGAGCATGTTGACCTCCATTCCAAATCGATCCTCACTGTTCTTCATGTACTTGTAAATTTTCAATACTTCAACAAAATCTTTTATTATATTGAATTTCTTGTTAATGCTTTTCCTTATAAAATTGTAAACATTTGTATATATTTTGAAGGTGGACAGCACCTCGGCTATATATTTTTGATGATCATAAAGATTTTCTACAAACAACTGCGCGCATATAGTTGAGGGAATTATACCCTCACCTAGTAGTGAATATACCGTACCTATTGATTCTCCCACACCGATTGTTTTTCGGCCATCCGTGAATGGAAGACAGTGGGAAGGTGGTGTTATTCTAACAGGCCTTCCTACTTTTTTTAGTACCTGACATGGGTATTTTTTCATGAAAGATTCCATGAAAATATGAGTTTGTTTGCGCTGAAAGTCTCCAGAACCGATATGGGCATATCCGTTTCCAAGTGGAAAGTACCAAAAATATCCGGATAGTGAGGGAAAAGCTTTGAGGTAAAAATCATCAAATGGAGTATTGTCGTATTTTACTTTGTATTGTATACAAGGTATCCACAATTCATTTTTCAATTTAGGGAGATAATGTCGATGAAAACCTGTTGAATCAACAATGATATCGTACTCATCTTCAAGAGCGGCCTTGTTTGGGGCTTTTTGAAAGCTAATATCAGTACCTTTTATCATATCCTGGATAAGTCTTAACTTGTCATAGCTAACCATTCCTTTCAGATTGATTTCAATGTTTTTGCTCGAGTTTGTGCCATCACCCACATCTACCTTCATTTTTTTTCCATCATGTAGAATGTAATTTTCTAAATTTAGACCACACTGCTTGGCATAATCTTTCATAACCTTATCACATGTAGCCCAAGCACAGACTGCGTCGTGTTCCTTTTCAGGCATTCTTTCAAAGCCTTTTACCTGAACGTCATGGAGGTCACTTAGCTGATTCATCAAGTATGCCCCCGCTACGCCTATCCCAACGACTGCAATCTTCATAAAATAAATTAACAGATGACAAATAAAATGATTTCATTCAAACAATGAGAATAAGTGAAAATAACCAAGAAAAAAACGAAACAGAGAGAGATATAAATAAAAAGAAGAATTCAAAGATACTGATATAGATCTAGATGGTTGATAAGAAAACCCCAGTACCTAAAAAGAAAAGCAGAAAAAAAATGGCAGGACCACTTAGGACAGGAATTGCACTCATTATTTTGGGAGCTTTTATTGTAGGGATGGGTGCTCTTTTTAACAGAGAGTCAATGTCACTTTACGGATTTATAGTTGTAGTTTTCGGGTTTTTTTTGTATTTTGTATCTTTTTACTACCTCGATAGAATCCAAAAAAAGAAGTTAAAAAAATAATAATTTAGCACATAAAAAAACAATCAATGATATCTGTTTAGAAAATGACAACAATACATTTTAAAAATGATGATAATT
>QCWC01000165.1 GCA_013114705.1 Candidatus Nitrosocosmicus sp.
AATGAACCATTAACTAAATTATCAAATCCTTTTTTTATGTTAATTTGTTCACCAACCCCTGAACTAGATAAAATAGTGTATTCTTTGGTGAATGTACTTTTCATCCTCACTAGCACAAGCCAACCCGCAAATATCACAAAGCCAAATATCAAGCTGTTGTATGTCACCGTCTTTTAGTACGACTAAAGTGTTATCATACTGAAGATCTTCTGCAACAACATAGTCGTTTATAGAATTGTTTTGCAAGACAAGTTTGAGAAGGCCCTTGAATCCAGACAAATATCCATTGAATTCAAACTTGTAGATGCCACCTGACTTCTTCTCCTCATATCTTTCGGGTACGTCTTCTTCAATATTGATTGCATATTGATTTAGCTCTTTTGATTTAATGATCAGTGACCTTAGATTTTCAGGAAGAAAATTCAAATCGACTTTAATAATCAAAGGTGTTACTTGCTCTTGATTATGTATCAACTCTTATTTTTCTTTTGGTCCTATTTGCAACATCTGTGCCTGATCCAACTATTATTATGATGTTGGCTTGTTATTACTTCTTTGCTTAGTTGCGACCGTTATAAGATAGCCCAATCTTAATTCATTATCGCAGATATAATGCTCCAAAATCTTTATGTAGTCTTTTCTAAAGGAATCTATTTTATCTTTTTCGTTTTGTTTTTTCAATGCTTCTATTATCTGAATCATAAAACCTGCTTTGGTGATAGTATCTTGCCAGTAATGGTGAGGGCTCAAAATTGGAATTTTAATAGTATCTCTTTCAAAATAAATGCCTTTGATACATGGCAAAAGTTGTTTCACTTTGTCAACAACACCCCAATTATAAGGAGAAAATGCTTCAGAAGGTGGAAATGGGTTGTATTTGGAAACAACATCTGAAAGTTTGCCGACAGCCAATTCTGGAGGCCAGCTTGTAAAACTTAGACGTCCACCTTGCTTTAGGACCCGCATCATTTCTTTACCTGCTAATTCTTGATTAGACGCAAAAATGTGACCAAAAGTCGATAATACAACATCAAATGATTCGTCTTCAAATGGCAAGTCCTCTACATCGCCCTCTTTCCAGTCGATTCCACTAACATTTGAAATTTTTTCTTCTTCTTTAGCTAGTGCCAAAAGTTTTGGAGTAATATCAATCCCAGTGACTTTTGCCCCAATTGCCCGAGCAGTAATAGCAGTATTACCATATCCGCATGCTAAATCCAAAACTGAATCGTCTGATTGCAATTTTACATATCTTGTTAAACGAGCCGATACTGGTGGAAAATATTGGCCCCGGCTTCTGTAATCTCCTGAACTCCAAATCTCTTTGACTTTATCTTTGGTACTATACAACTATAAAATATGCATTGTATGCTGAGATAAATACGAATATCGTGTCTTGGTTTTTTTATTCCGCAAACAGAATTTTTACAGTTTATCAAGTCAATTCTATTACTACTTGAGAAGTAATTTCCTATTTCTTTCAAGCCCATGATTTTCATCTCCGCTCCATTTCGTTGACACTTCAGAAGTTGAAACTGTAAAACAAATATTTCTGTTTTCATCTACTGATGCAAAAGATTAGTTCACACGTCATAGCTAATAAATAGCAATATTATATAATAACAAGTTTATCTGAATTAATGAGATAATTAATTGCCCGTAATTCAAATTACAATAAGTCAGGGAAGAACAGTCGAACAAAAAAGGGAATTGATAAAGGTATTGACAGGAGAAACAGCAAGAATTATGAAGACACAAGAAGAAAAAATAAGAGTATTAATTTATGAGGTTTCCAAGGAGAACTGGGGAAATGGAGGCCTTATAGGTGTTGATATGGTATAGTAGCATAAATTCAAAATGACTTGGAACGGGCCTTGACATATGTTACCAATCTGGTACAATACACACAATATTAAATTTTTTTCTTATTTTCTTATTTACTTTTTATTGGGTTATGTTTTCTGAATTTCCATAAACCTCATTAAAAGCCAATTCGTTTACTGGTTTACGGTTTTTTCTCTTTCCTGTAATGGACTTTTTAGGGTAACCAAAACCTAAAACAGCAGAGATACTCAGATTCAATGGGATTTTGAAATCATTTCTCATTTTACTATCATTTATGCCCGTATATATTCCGGAACCAACTCCATTATCCCATGCAGATAGTTGCATATTTTGTATGACCCTTCCCGCATCAAGTAAATGAAATCCATATTTTGGATCTGTTAATAAAATGATGGCAAAATTTGCTCCAACTACCCATTGCCCGCTTGTACTGTCTTCAGATAATTTTTTTATATTGTTTCTCTCTTTTATTACTATAAATCGCCAATGTTGAGTATTTAGACCACTACCACTGAATCTAGCAGAATTTAGAATTGTAGATATTACATTTTCGGGTACCTTATCAGTACTGAATTCCCTTATATCCAGTTTTGTGGCAATACAATCGACAGTATTCATACACTGAATTATAATGCAAATAATAAATATATATTTAAAAAATTCCGGTTCTGTTCACAAATTAGAACAAGTCTAATATTATCAGAGTTTGATTCAGAAAGATAAATGAATAGATTGTCACATACACACATATACACACGTGCATATATCAGATTAGTATTCAGTTTTAAATACATTATTATTAACATACTTTATGTTAAAACAAGAAATATTTCGATGGAGTAATACCATTATGGAGGAAATCTCTAATTTTCTAGAGAGAGAAAATAGAAAGATAGTTAATATCCAAGTGGTAAAAGACTTTGACACTGAATTAACTGGTGTAAATTATATAGTTTTTTATGAGGAAGGTACAAACATAACTTTTTGAATTTTTTTGTTTGTTTATTTTGATCCAGCCAGGTTGTAAGGATACACTTGAAGGAGGAGCTTCGAGTTCCGTGCTCTGTCTGGTCCACTTTTAGGATACTCTTTTCTCTTTTTAGGATAATTAATACATTATGTTCTATTGATACACCATAAGATATTCAAATCATGATTGACTGATAAAATAACCAAAATAGGAACAATCTAGATTTATATTTTTTGATGTTAGTGGCAGTGACGGTTTCAACAACTTAAATAAGTATGCGCAAACCTCACTTCATATTGATTAGAACATGTCAATAAATGGATAGATTGTGTCTAGCCATTGCTAATTCACAAACGAATTTTCATTTTTTATAGGGACCTCTAAAAAGACTTGCTCAGGAACTTTTGAAGGACTGTTGGAACCCAATACACATTTAAAATCAAAATCAATTGAAGTTTCAACACATGCATTGAATTTTTCATTTACGTTAATAACGCCTGGTTCAAATTCAAATGTTAACTGCATTTCTTGCCCTGCCGATCCAGCTGAATCTAGATTAATTTCTGCTGTCGCACATTCTCCCTCCGTCGTAATTATGAAAATAGTAAGAGGACCAATATCGGCAATATTTTGATTAGATAAATTGACTTGAATCTTCAGACCTGATGGACTATTATTATCATCATTATCACCGTTTGAATTTGAAATGCCGTTAATTACTGTGTTTGGAAAACTTAGGCATTGTGTTTGAAGAGGAGATTGAGTCGCAGAAGCAATCGAGTACTGTACAGAAGAAGATACCAGCAGTAAAAGTGTAAAAAAACAAATGATCAGAACATTAGCATAGTTTTTGTCTAAAACCATGATATCTTATATATTGTATTTTATATATTCTTTCATGTTTTGTTGACATATAGTTTCGGTTATCCTGCAAATACGTTAGCTGAGTAACTATTAGTAATATTACAAGACAGCGAGGAATCTATTTAGAATTCCTGAATTTCAGGGAAATAAATAAGCAAAAATACTCATGTTCTTGAAACGATTAAAAAGACTAGAATGAACCTTTCTTTAATCATCTATGGCCATTCTATTATTCCAGTACACATTTCCACCCAGTGTAAACAGCTATTCGATAATCTTGAGAATTTCGCCCGGGGCCATAGCATTCATTCTAAAAATTGCAGTTTTTTTATATATATGTGCTTTCGAAATCACTCTATTCTTTCCTACGGTCTTAATACGGCTTGGTTCAAAAAGCCAGGGATCCATTTATTCTATTTATTTACAAATAAAGTAGAAAAGATATAAATGTTACAAA
Source organism: Candidatus Nitrosocosmicus sp. (assembly GCA_013114705.1). Classification (GTDB taxonomy): domain Archaea; phylum Thermoproteota; class Nitrososphaeria; order Nitrososphaerales; family Nitrososphaeraceae; genus Nitrosocosmicus. The sequence goes on from QCWC01000165.1 coordinate 4,137, forward strand.
AATATGATCATATTATACGTATTTTTGTTAATTAATAAACATCTTTAAATAATTATTGACCGATTATATATGGTGAATCGAAATGGCCGATTCAGTACTAGATTGGGAAAGCATTATTCATAAGAATGTTAGATCAAGAGACTACGATGATGCTGGAAACGTGGATGCTGTAAATGCTGATTCTGTGATAATAACTTCACAGGGAGATAGGAAGGAGTATAGTTTGCCAAAAAGTCAAATAGATGGATTTAACGGTGCAGAAGTGTTCTTAAAAATTGGTCTCGACGAATTAGAAAGATACAAAATCTAATACAAAATCTTTTTTTTGTTCATAAACAAAAGAAATTAGTAACACTTCGATCTGATTTATCCTCCATCTTCTTGCTCCCATGGTAAGTTGCAAGGAAAGAGAGAAAGAGCTTGTGCGTGTGTGTATCGCGATCAATTCAAAATCAGATCTATATCTTGCAGCATATTCTCATCTCGATTCCCTATCTTGTCAAATTAAAATACCAAATGTCTCTCTCTTTATCTTGTAATGTTTGGAAGAAGAAATAAGAATGATAACCTGTGGAAACTAGAATATATCGATAGTGTATACAAAATTTACGATTGGGATAAGAATTTAACCGGATACTTTTTTCCAAATTACGATATTGATATCCATGAACATGAGGATGATAAATCGCTTGCTGATCATGAAATAGAAGATAAGATCATAGAGCAAATGAATAAGGAAAAGAAATCTGTAAAGGGAGGAAATTTAATGCTTCCAATGATCAAGCTTCAATTACTCGATAATAATGAAGGAATACATTTGGATTATGTAATCAGTTCATTAGAGGAAAATGCTCAACGGACTAGAATTTGGAAACAATGGATTGAAGACAATCGCCAGGAATTTAAGATAATTGGAAGTTCAGTTTATACTGCTAGGGAGGATAGAAATATCCTATCTATAGTATTAGGCGTTGACTCAGATATGATGCTGGGGGAAAAGGAACTTGGTAACACCCTAAAGCCAATATTAGATAGACTGCATAGAGATGAGCTGATTTAGTAATTATTAATTATTAATTATTAATTATTAATTATGACTACCAGTACCATCTCAATCTAACTAAATAATTAGCCATCAATGTTGAATAA
>QCWC01000166.1 GCA_013114705.1 Candidatus Nitrosocosmicus sp.
ACATACATGAATGATGAAAAACGCAAGTTTAGAGAAGATCTAAAATTGGCTAGAGATGGTAAATTGAAGGGCCAATTAAAGACACATATCAGAGACATGATAATACTGCCTGATATGATCGGACTAACTGTACTGGTACATAATGGAAAGGAGTTTGTTTCTTACACCATAAGACCAGAAATGGTAGGCCATTACCTTGGTGAATATGCAATAACAAATAAGAGAGTGCAACACGGCGCACCTGGTGTAGGATCTTCAAGATCTAGCCTCTACGTCCCACTAAAGTGATCTATATGCCAGATTATTCATACTCTTTTCAAAAATATGAAAAGTCAAGACATGTTAGAGCTGCTATAAGAGATAAATCCATCTCACATAAACACTCTAGGGAGATTGCACTGGCCATAAACAACAAATCTATTGAGAAGGCAAGGGAATTTTTGGAGGATGTGTTAACAAAAAAAATAGCAGTTCCCTATCGTCGATATCATAATGAGGTTGCTCATAGATCAAATATACGAGACGGTTACTGCTCAGGGAGATACCCACACAAGTCTACTAAAGAATTTCTTAAACTTCTTGACAATCTTGAGTCCAATGCAGAATACAAAGGAATGGATTTAGATAGATTAAAGATTATTTCTGTAGTTGTTCATCAAGGTACAAAACTAAAAAGATTTACTCCCCGAGCTATGGGTCGGGCTAGTCCAAAATATGATACTTTGGTACATGTAGAAATTGTTGCCATGGAAGGAAGGATAACTTAAAATGAATGCAATCAAAAATGTTTTAAAAAATAACTATCGCAATAGTGAACTTGATGAATTTCTTAGGACAGAATTAAAGGATGCAGGATTTGGTGGCGCCGATATACAAAAATCACCATTGGGTACTCGCCTTACTTTATATGTAACAAGACCTGGGTTAGTAATTGGAAGAAAAGGGAGTGGAATTAGAGACCTTACATCCAAACTTGAAGTAAAGTTTGGCCTAACAAACCCACAAATTTCGGTAGTAGAAGTCGAAGTTCCCGAATTAAATCCAAAAATAATGTGTAACCGTCTAGCCCAACTAATTGAAAGGGGAACCGCTTTTAGGCGTGCGGCACTTTGGACTGTAAATACTATTAAGAATGCAGGCGCATTGGGAGTAGAAGTTACGATTTCAGGTAAACTAAGAAGTGAGAGGGCTCATTTTGAAAAACACTCTTCAGGTATAATACCGAAAAGTGGAAACATGGCTGATAAAGTCGTGAAGGAAGGAATCACTCATGTATTAACTAAGATGGGAATAATGGGAATTAGATTAAAAATTGCGATTAAAGACGCGACTCCTCCCGAATTTGAACTAGTCTCCTTGTATAAGGAACATACATCACATAAAAGTGAATTAGGTGCAAAGGAGATCAATAATTCGGAACCAAACAAAGGTGATGAAACTACTGAGAAGAATGATCAGAAAGAAATATTAGAAAACACAGGAGAGATCAATAAGTAATTGGCCAGAAATAAAACTAAGACGCTTCGACAGTTTAATGATCCTGATTTAAAAGACAAATTAACGGATCTCAAGGTCGATTTAGCAAAGCTCAAATCTGAAGCTTTAAAGGGCACTCTCAAAAAAGACGCTGGAGTTATTAGGTGGAAAAGGCGTGACATAGCCCGAATCTTGACCTTAATGAACGAACGAACCGGAGGACAAAAACAAAAATGAAACTAAATAATGATTTTACAAACAGTCTGGATAGTGAGTTATTGCACTCATCGTTCCGCATTCTCAATTCATCAAATCCACAAAACAATGGAAAAAATGGCAAAGTAGTGAACCTAACCAAAAATATGATTGTTATAAGAAGTGCCACTTTTGACAAAATAATAAAAATTCCGAAGAACGAAATTTTAAAGTATTGTATAACTACTAAGCAAAAGATGTTTGTTTTGCCTGGCAAGCGATTATTAGGAAGGCCAGAAGAAGTTAAGGGTAAGATCAGGTGAATTTAATGGTAAGAGATATTGGTATTCAAGTTAAAGGTCCCAAAAAAACATGTTCAAACAAATACTGTCCATTTTGTGGGTCCCTATCTTTGAGAGGCAAGCTTGTTAGTGGCGTAGTAGTTAGTCACAAAAGTAAGAATATGGTTGTTGTTGAAAGAGAATATTCCAGATTTGTTAACAAATACAAAAGATACGAACGCAGCAAATCAAAGATACATGCTTTTATTTCTGATTGTCAGGAAGTAGAAGATGGAAACAAGGTAAAGATTGCAGAATGTCGTCCGCTTTCAAAGACTGTTTCATTTGCAGTAGTGGAGGTTAGTGAATAGTCATGTCTACAAAATCAAGAGCAGTATCCTCAAGAGGAGTCGAGGAATTCAGGCCATACGTTACCCGATCGTTACCCTTGTATGCAAATTTAGTTTGTGCCGACAATACTGGAGCGAAAATATTACAAATTGCTCAGGTAACCCGTTATAAAGGAAGACATTCCAGATTACCTGCAGCGGCCGTGGGTGATTTTGTAACGGTAACAGTTAAAAAAGGTCCAGCCGAATTGAGAAAACAGATTTTTGGTGCAGTTATAGTGAGGCAAAAGTATCCAATTAGGAGATTGAATGGAGTAAGAGTATCCTTTGAAGATAATGCAGCAGTTTTGGTGACACAAGAGGGGGAAATAAAAGGGACCGATCTAAAGGGACCGGTGGCTGCCGAAGCTGCCGAAAAATGGCCAAGAATAGCTAACTTGGCATCTATGATTGTTTAAGTGATATTGAATATGAAAAAGAAAATAAGTACTATTTCAGCAAACTTGTCCGATAGTTTAAGCAAGGATTATGGTAGGAAGAGTGTGCGTGTCATAAAAGGTGATTCAGTTAAGATCTTGCGTGGTGAATACAAAGGGGTAGAAGGCAAGGTAGAAAAATTAAATACCGTCAAAAGTAGGTTGAGCATCGAAGGAGTTCAACGAGAAAAAATAAAGGGTGGACAGGTAAAAGTACAGATACATTCATCAAATGTTCAGGTTACTTCACTCCACCTAGATGATGATAAAAGAAAGAAAAAATTACAAGGAAAAGAGGAACAAATTAATAAATCATCAAGAAAACCAACAGTAAGAGCGAGTAAAAAGGAGTAATAAAGGTAGTGAATAATATTTGGTAAGAAAAAGTGGGAGTACTAAGTTAAAGAGGCAAAAGGCTCCAAAGTTTTGGGATGTAAAAAGAAAATCTTCACAATTCATTTTATCACCCAGGCCTGGACCATACTCCAAGTCAAAGTGTTATCCTCTTGGTATAGTAATTAGGGATATATTACATCTTAGTTCTACAGCAAGTGAAACCAAACAAATTTTGAATTCCGGTCAAATAATGGTCGATCGTGTTGTAAGAAGGGACATGAGATTCGGCGTAGGCATAATGGACATTATTGAAGTCACTACAAGCAAGACGGCATATAGGTTAATTCCGAAAGGATCAGATCTATTGGTTCCTGTTGAGACAAAAGAAAATACGTCAAAGTTATTAAAAATCACAAGCAAAACCACCATTAAGGGAGGAAAAATCCAATTTGGATTTCATGATGGGAAATCATTGATCTCTGACGCTAGTGATATGAACGTGGATGATGTATGTTTGGTAACGCTACCAGAAATGAAGATCGATAAACATATTAAATTCGAAACAGGCTGTTTTGTTCTAGTTGTACAAGGTGAAAATGCTGGAAAGATTGGAAGAGTTGAAGAAATAAAGAGTGGAATGTTTTCATTACCAAAGCGAGTGGTGTTAACATTTGATGAGAAGACAGTTGAACTACCAGTTGAATTAATTATGCCTATTGGATTAGATAAACCAGTATTGGAGGTATTGATAGTTGAGTGAAAATACTGAAAATCCAATGAAGGAAATTCAATTATCTAAAGTGGTAATAAATATAGGTGTTGGGAAATCTGGTGACCCGGTTGAAAAGGCTAAAAATGCTCTGATGGAATTAACTGGCAAAAAGCCGAGTGTTAGAGGCGCCAAAAAGAGCGTAAGAGATTTTGGTATCCATAAAGGTGAACCAATTGGGGCAATGGTAACTTTAAGAAGATCAGATGCCACAAACTTTTTAAGACGAATTATAGAATCAAAAAGGAATGTGATAAAGGCTTCATCTTTCGATAATAACGGCAATATCTCGTTCGGTATACATGAACATATAGATATACCGGGTACAAAGTACAATCCTGACATTGGTATTTTCGGGATGGACGTCTGTGCCGCATTAAAGAGACCTGGATATAGAATATCCAACAGAAGAAATCCAAATAAAATAGGTAAAAGCCATAGAATCACTCGGGATGAATCCATTCAATATTTTAAATCACAATTTGGAGCAGAAATAGTATGAAGATCAAGATTAGGGACTATGCTTTAACAGGCAGAAAAAAATTAGCACATGGCAAAGGTACTAGATGGTGTAAGAGATGTGGCTCATTTAGCGGAATGATTTGCTCTTATGATTTGATGTTATGCAGGAGATGTTTCAGAGAGGTCGCTTTTTCCCTAGGTTTTAGGAAGTACGAGTAGAGGTTTAGAAGTTGCCCGCATTAAACATTTTGTCTAATTTGTTTACCACATTATATAATAATGAAATGAGACGAAAAAGAGAGTGTATTGTGTTGCCTGCATCGAAATTCTCTAGCGAAGTATTAAGAGTAATGCAAAAGCATCGTTATATTGGTGAGTTTGAACAAGTTGATGATGGACGTTTAGGTAAATTTAGAATTCAGCTACTCGCAAAAATAAATAAATGTGGTATTATTACCCCCCGATTCAGCGTGAAAAAGGATAAATACTTAGATTGGGAACGACAATTCTTGCCTTCCTATAATATGGGTATATTAATAGTATCGACAAACAAAGGAATTATGTCTCATCATGATGCTCAAGATCAGGGTTTAGGAGGATCATTAATAGGATATGTCTACTAAACCGGAATACTATATCAATGAATTGCCAATTCCAGAAGGTGTTACCGTTAAGAAGGAGAATAATATGATTACTACCCAAGGATCAAATGGGTCTGTTCAAAAGGATTTCACCAAGATGCCTGCTACTATAGAAGTTGAAAGTGAAAAAATCACAATCAAGTCATATGGTAACAGAAAAAGTGATTATGCATTAGTAAATACAATCCACAGCCTTATCAGCAATATGATCAAAGGGTCCACATCTGGATTTACATACAAATTGAAAATTGTCTTTGCTCATTTTCCAATTTCAGTCAAGGTTAA
>QCWC01000004.1 GCA_013114705.1 Candidatus Nitrosocosmicus sp.
ACCGTTTGCTGCTTCTAGTATTAAGACAGTTATTTCTGTTCTACTTCTATATTTCATTATTATCGAATAGAACATTGATGATCAAGTATTTATAAAAAGCTGTCCATTCGATCATGTCTTTCGATCAGAACATTCGATCACAATTTGGTTGGTCATGTAATAATCATAATAGAATAGAAATGAAATTGTCATCTTTTAATGCTTTAGTTACTGTATCATATGAAACCGAAATTTTGATTATTTGTGAACGGCCATATCTCCCATGACTTACTACATTAGATGTGATTAATCCCAGCTGATCTAATTCACTGATTATTTGAGTTACTCTTCTTTGAGTTAATGAATCATGTTCTATTTGCTTACAAAGCGAAACATATATGTCATAAACATCGCCAGTCATTCCAGTTTGAGATTTCAAAATTGCTAAAATAATTAATTTTGTGTGTGTGGTGGAATTTCTAATCACTTCGTAATTGGTATCTTTTTCAATTTTTTCTTGAGCTTCCCTTATATGATTTTCATTAACCATATTATCTCTTTCTCTTTCAGCAATTTCAGCAGCTACTCTCAGCAGATCAATTGCCTTTCTAGCATCTCCATTTTCTTTACCCGCCACAGCAGCACATAAATTAATTGCAGCTTGACTGATTGATCCATCATTAAAGGCAAGTCTTGACCTATCGTTTAGAATCTCTCTCAATTGAATAATAGTATAAGGGTTAAATACTATTTCTTCTTCGCTCAAACTACTACGTACCCTCGGATCCAATTTGTCTTTGAATGTAAGGCTATTGGAGATTCCAATTAATGATATAAACCCGCTATCCAATAAACGTTCATTTGCCCTAGTAAGGCTATATAAAACATCATCTCCATTCCTATCTACCAAAGAATCTACTTCATCAATAACTAGCAATACATGCAGATTATTTTTCTTTAAATATTCAAGAATCCTATCTGTGGCTTCACCCAATGATAGTCCCGTAAAATGAACCCTTAGTTTCTTGTCGAAGCGGTTAATCCCAATTTCCTCAGCTATGTCGTATAGAACCTTGTATGATGTATTTGAAATCTTTGCATTAATTATAGTAACAGTTATTTCCACCCCAAGTTCCACAGATTTTTTCTTTAATCTAGTAGTTACATTTTTGACTACTGCGGTCTTTCCAGTTCCAGGTTTTCCAAATACCAATAAATTAGATGGTCGTCCGTTTTTCAATACAACCGATAATATTTGAGCTATAATCTTAGACTCTTCTTCTCTGAATGGTAGTTTTTCTGGAACGTAGTCTATTGTTAAGGTCTTTCTATTCTTAATTAAAGCGGTTCCTTTGACTGCTTTGTCGAAAATATTATCCAAATAATCTGAATCCATATACTTCTCATTTTAATAATAATAAATCAACGGGCACACCCCTTCTCTTCTTATCGAATAGTAATAAGATAATAACATGTGAATTTAATTTCTGTTATTAACAATATATCTTAAACACTATAATCAATTAATTTAAACATATTAATAAAAAATATTAATATTATTTTAAGGCTAAATATTATCTCTAGTTGCATGAGAAACGGCGGGGTGTGGCTTTATAGGATAATTTAACAATGATATTATCAGTTAATTAAAAACTGATAATAATGGTGAATCAACCCCTTTATTTCCAGTGGAGAAGTATTCAGTTGACTCACAAAGTTAAGAATGATGAATCAACCCCTTTATTTCCAGTGGAACCATAAAAACTATTAACCGATTTATAATATTAACAAACCGACTAAAAAAGAGTCATAATTCATGCTCAATTTTTGTTAACAAAAGCTCATCATTTTGTTATCAAAATTTATTCAAAATTGTTAAGTTAACACTTCATATTATATTCACAGAGAAGATAGATTGTCCACTGGAAAAAAGAAGATAAAAATTGAATTAGAGGATGCAGAAGGTGGCAAGTACAATTTATCTTTAGAAGGCAATCTATCGACAGTAAAAATTCAAAAGGTTCTACAGCTGGTTGAATCACTAAATATATCAAGAGGTGACTTGATCGATAATCCAAAAATGTCTGATGAACAAAGTGATATGTTCCGCAACAACTATTCGAAGCACAATGTCACAAGCAACTCAATTGAATCAAAAATATGGACATTAATCGAGAATAACTTTGCATATAGTACCTTTACATCGTCCAATATTGTAGAGTCTTATGAAGAACTTTATGGTGAACATTTACAACTTAGTTTAATTTCAACTTACTTATCCAGATATCACGAGAAACGTAAATTAATAAGAAGTAAAAGAGGAAAAGAATGGGTTTACAAGCTAATTAAAATTCAAAAGAATAACTTAACCTCGGCCTATGATACTACTGATTCTTCATCAGCCGGTCAGTTGAACTATTATTATCCGAATGCTCCAGGTAATAATGAGTATTTAAAGAAGAATGCTTTGACAACCGTCTACGACCTTCATCTGTGATAGTATATTTAAAAGGCTTGTTAGATATTTCTCTTTCAACCAACTTTTCATCATATAGTTTTTTCATTAATCTTGATGTATGTTCTCTGGTTCTTCCTATCATCAGCTGAATTTCTTTTGTACTTAATGAAGTATTTTCCAATTTTCTAAGTATATATTCAACTGTACCATTTCTACGATCATCATCAGGAGCCAATTGAACGTGATTCTGTGATTTTTTATTGTGATTATAAGTATTCATAACATCACTTACGTTACTTACGTATCTTCGAAGAGGTGAGGTTACAGGGATATGTGATTTGATACCTTCGTCATTCATCAAAAGCGCACTATCATCCAACAAATTCTTCATTTCTTGAATTTCCTTGATTTTTACTTCTATTTTCTCAATTTTATCATATACTCCTGACAATTGATCGGACATTTGTTCAATTTGACTAGCTTGCATTCTTCCTTGCTTTTCTAAATTAGATGCTAACAAATCTGCATGGCGAGTCCAAAAAGATCTATATCTCAATTTTTGATATCCTTTCAACACACCATATGTGAGAAAAATTGCTAAAACAAATGGGATGATAGTATAATTAAATATCAATAGCATCAATTCCGCACTCACAACAATAAGACTATCTAGTGTGATATAACCTTATTGTATGTGATATTATTAACATTTATCTATCTTGACGAGTGATGTATCACAAATTAATCACTTTGTTTATCATTTCATCAATTATATCCATAACATTTGTTATGTCATTTTTGTGATATTTTTCATTGTTATCATTCAGTAGTCTAAGTTGACTTATTATAGAGGTCAAAGTAGATATTTGGTTGGTAGTCAACAGATTCATTAGATTTAATAGCATTATTGAGTAACATATCCTCTTCAGTTTTAATTTTGTTTGTTTAACTTGCCTGTAATATGCACCGGAACTAATCTCGTTTGACCTTTTTGTTTTATGACTGAAATTATAAATTATTTGAATTTGTCTATGGGTGAATATAGAATTTTCAATTAATTTAGAAAAAAGTGTATTATTTATAGTATCTGTATTTGTCAACAGCTATACAATATTGTATTGCTAGATTTATTCTTTTAAACTCGTCGCAATCATTAAATTTAATCCTATTTATATAGCCATAGTATAATATTGAGCAGAGTAGAGAACTATATTAATGATGAATTGAGAAAGCATAAAAAACTATGTTTTGCTTTATTAGATTCAGAAAATTATGATGATGTCGGTAGTGTGGCAAGGAAAGTAGAGAACCTGGGTGCATCAGCCATCTTGGTTGGAGGCTCTTCTGCAATAGACCAATTGGATTTAGATAAATTAGTTTTATCAATCAAATCTACTATATCTATTCCTGTAATATTATTTCCTGGTAATGTTACAGGTGTTTCTCCTAACGCAGATGCCATTTTGTTTACATCTTTGTTGAATTCCGAGGATCCATACTTTATTTCTGGAGCACAGGCTTTGGGAGCATTACTAGTCAAGAAATACAAAATTGAGCCTTTACCTACTGGTTATATAATAATTGGTGAAAATACTACCGCTTGGTTTATTGGGAGAGCTAAAGGAATACCTTTTGAAAAATCAAATATAGCGGTTATGTACTCTTTAGCGGCACAGTATTTAGGAATGCGATTTGTTTATTTGGAGGCGGGATCTGGAGCTAAGAAAAACGTGTCTCCAGAAATGATATCAAATGTTCGGAAGTATTTTGATGGATTACTAATAGTTGGAGGAGGTATAAGAGATTCAGTAATAGCTAAGGAGTTAGCCGATGCAGGAGCAGATATTTTAGTTATTGGTACACTTTTAGAACGTGATCCTGATTGGGAGAAGAAATTTGTTGATATTATTTCAGCTATTCGCTCGTAAAGTAAAAGTAGTGATTAATAATGAATTTAATAGATGAAGCTAAGATAAGGTTAGAAAACATTTCAATGCCAAGTTACTATGAAAATTATCAACTGGGGCTTCTTCGGCAAGTTAATAGCCTTCATATCATGGCCCAGAATGCTAGGAGGAAGGGTTTTGATGTTACTGATTATGTTGAGCCAAAAATAGCATATGATTTAGCTGATAGAGTTGCTAAAATGCATGATATAGACATTGCTGATAGATTAAGAGCCTTGCTAAATTATACATCTAAAGAGAAGGCAGCCCTTAAGATAGCCGAAGAGATTGCAACCGGTGAATACGGAGCCGGAGATCTTAGAACTAAATTAGAAAATGCAGTTAGAGTAAGTCTTGCTGTAGTAACGGAAGGTGTTACTGTTGCACCACTCCAAGGAATATCTGATGTACAAATAAAAAAGAATAAGGATGGGTCTGAATATCTTTCTATCTCGTTTGCTGGTCCTATTAGATCTGCGGGAGGTACAGAAGCAGCCTTAACTATGCTTATTGCAGACCATGTTAGAAAAGTTTCAGGACTTGGAAAATATCAAACTAACTCTTTTGATGATGAAACTGGAAGATTTGTTGAGGAATTACGACTATACGAAAGGGAAGTAGGTAACTTTCAATTTAAAGTCCTCGACTCGGATGTTGATTTTTGTATTTCTAATTTACCTGTAGAGATTGATGGAGTCGACACAGATCCAGTTGAATTAGTTATTCATAGAGAAATGAAAAGAATAAAAACAGATCGAGTGAGAGGAGGGGCATTAAGAGTAATGAATGATGGCTTGATAGGTAGATGTAGGAAACTAATGAAATTAGTAGATACCCTGGATCTTGAAGGATGGGACTGGCTTGCAAATCTAAATGGTGCTATACAAACTGGCGATGATGATACGGTCAGTCATAGAATGTCTGAAGTAATAACAGGTAGACCGGTATTATCTATGAGTAAGAAAATAGGTGGGTTTCGGCTAAGATATGGAAGATGCTTTAATTCCGGATTTGCGACAATAGGCATACACAGTACTATTCCCATATTATTAAATTCAGCAGTTGTAGTTGGAACACAAATAAAGATGGATGTACCTGGTAAGGCCTCTACCATAGCACTTGTGGATACAATTGAACCACCAATAGTGAAATTAGAAGATGGAACTGTTTTACAAATCAACACTGTAGAACAAGCCACAAAATTAAGATCACAGGTGGTCAAAATTCTATATCTTGGAGATATTCTGATCAGTTACGGAGACTTCCTTGAGAATAACGCCCAATTATTACCAGCTAGTTATGTCGAAGAAATATGGGCTCAAGAATTATCTGAAAAATTAGAACATTCCAATATATTAGCCGATAATAGTATATTAGAATATAAGAGACTAGTTGAATTCAGTTCGAATCCTTACATTATCCCTTCCTTCAAAGAAGCACTAAGGATATCTATAGAACTTGATATTCCTTTACATCCTAAATATTGCTTTTATTGGGAAGCTATATCAGTAAAAGATTTTCTATTTGCCAGAAAAATATTGATATCTTTTATTTCTTCTTTTAACACAGATAGAAACAATAGTTCAGGTAATAAACAATTTGTGCTTCACTATGATAATAAACTAAAAAATATTCTCGAAAAGCTTGGAGTATTTCATCAATTTGATGCGTCCAGTAATACTATTGTACTATCTGATGAATCCCAGATTTTAGCATTGGTATATTTATTTATCCCTGAATTTCAAAATATACTGTCTTTGACGTGGGAAGACAAAGACGAGGTTCCTTTTACAGTATTAGCCAATTATTTATTAAGAGATAATGTCATCTTAAATATAGAAACTATAATAGAAAGCATAGCATCTGAAAAGAATGAGAGTAAGGTAAATGTTATTAAACTTATAAATTCTATATCCATTGTAAAAATTCGCTCAAAATTTTCTTCTTCAATCTCTGTTCGAGTTGGTAGACCGGAAAAAGCTGCACAGCGCAAAATGAAGCCTCCTATTCATGTGTTATTTCCCGTAGGTAACAAAGGCGGGCCGATGAGAGATCTTTTAAAAGCATCTAATATCGAATCCTTTTATTCAGAAAAATCCAATAGATTTTGCTACAATTGCAATGTCCCTTCATTAGGTACCAATTGTAGCCAATGCAATGAACCGACCCCTATTAAATTTATTTGTAATGTTTGTAAGATTGAATCTCTTGATTTGCCTTTCAACCCTGTGGACAAAATGAAAAAAAATATAAAGTGTTTGAAGTGTGGTAACGAATATAAAACATTCTCTCCAATAAAATTTCCATTAAAGACCTTAATTGAAAAAGCAGAAAATCACCTAAGTCTAAAAGCAAATTCTCCACTAAAAGGTGTAAAATCATTGATGGGAAAAGATAAGGAAGCAGAACAAATTGAGAAAGGCATACTTAGACAAAAGAGTGGATTATCTGTGTTTAAAGACGGTACTATAAGATTCGATGCGACAAACGAACCACTTACTCATTTTATGCCATCTTTCATAAATACATCGATTTCAAGATTAAGAGAATTAGGTTATACAGTCGACTATCAAAATTCGGAAATTAAATCCGATACACAAATTATAGAATTGTTGATCCAGGATGTAATAATTCCTTTGGATTCTGCAAAATATCTTTTAAATATTGCTAAATTTATAGATGAGGAAATGGTAAGCTTGTATAACTTACCACCGATTTACAATGCTTATACTGAAAATGATTTGATTGGACATCTAATTGTTGGATTAGCTCCTCATACTTCTGTTGGCATTATCGGGCGCATAATTGGTTTTACAGAATCGCAAGTTTGCTTAGGTTCGCCTATTTGGCACTCTGCAAAAAGAAGAGATTGTGATGGAGATGCCGATTCAATTATTTTACTGTTTGATGCTTTTCTAAATTTTTCTTATTCATTTTTGCCTGACAAGATAGGTGGGTTGATGGATGCTCCTTTACTCATACAACCAACTGTGTTACCTCATGAGGTTCAGAGACAAGCTCATAATGTTGATATTGTAGAAAAGTATCCTCTTAGCTTTTATCAAAACACTTGGTTGGGAGTCAAAGCTTCTGATGTTTTAGATTCGATCGAAATACTAAAAAATCGAATCGGTACAAATAAACAATTCTATGATTATGGTTTTACCCATCATACCAATACGTTAATATCTGATGTAAATCGAAGTGCATATTCCACTTTAAATACTATGAATGAAAAATTAGAAATGCAAATAGCGACCGCAAATCTTATCAACTCGGTGGATACGAATGAAGTCATTTCAATGGTTCTTACAACACACATTATTCCTGATATTATGGGTAACATGCGTTCCTATTCGTCACAGTCATTTAGATGTAATAAATGTGGTGAAAAGTATAGAAGAATTCCATTATATGGTAAATGTTTAAATTGTAACCATACCTTATTACAAACTGTTACCCGGGGTTCGGTTGAAAAATATGTATTATTAGCCGAGAACATGTGCAATAATTTTAAAGTAACAAATTATTTGAGAAGTAGAGTAGAATCGTTGATTGTAGAACTAAATTTCATATTTCAATCAAAAGAAGAACAACCGACATTATTAGATTATTTGTAACTTTTTCTGTTTAGTTGTTGTATCCTGTATTTTACTTGAGTTAGAAGTTTGTAAAATTTATTTGATAAGGTTTCAGGGTAGACAAATTAATTACTATCGCTATTCCAGGGGTAGGCGTAATTCCCATAGCCCGTTGAAAAGGTGTTTGGGTTTGCCAAGCGCCAGAATTCACTACTAATGTCCCTTTGTAGCTATCCACGTCAATTACATGAACATGTCCAGAATGAAAAATGTCAGGGACTTCTTCAATAACCATCATGTCTTCAATCTCTGGTGCTATAGGCGTTCTTTGCCCATAGATAGGTGAAAGATGCCTAGATTTTAGTAAAATCTTCATTGCTTCAGCAGGTTTGGAATAGCTTAATCCAGGTATAGTAGCAATAGTGTCATCTAAACTTTGACCATGGAACATTAAGGTCTTAACCCCCTCCATATCAATCATACAGGGATTACCTAACATGGTGACATTATTTAAAGAGTAAATCTTATCGGCATATTTTTTAGGTATTGCTGGTTGAGGCAATGCACGTCTTCCCAGATCATGATTTCCCGGAATCAAAAATACCTTCATATGCTTAGGTATTCTTGACAGTAGTCTCGTAGCATGTTCCATCTGAGAAAAAGAATCCTTTTCGAGCAACTCCCTATCCTGATGTGGAAATATACCAATTCCATCTATCAAGTCTCCGCATATACAAATATATTTTATTTTTGAAACAACCTCTTTATGTTCTCCTGCGAAATTTAACCAGTCCAAAAACATTTGAAATTCATTTTCCATAAAAAATTTGCTGCCGATGTGCAAGTCAGATATCAAAACTGCATACACATCAGAGTGAGCTCTATTTGAAATTCGATCTGGTACATCTATTGAATACAAATTCTTCATCACATAGTTCTTTTTTTTCACATTGTTCTCAAGTTCTATCATGATCATTTGATCTAAAGTCACTAATGAAATTTGCTTCTTCAAGTCATCGTTATATGCCGCTACTTCTAGCAAACCTGTTTGATCATCAATGGCGATATTGTAGCTATTTTTTTTTTGCTTCTTTTCCATAACCAATCCTGCAATAAACAGGGATTCTTCATCTCTCTCTTTGGAATGCAAATTTGAATTAGAGTTATTCCGAGATTGACTGAATAATTGTTTTATGCTTGCAATTTTTTTTATTCTCTTGCTATCTGGTCTATTAGCTAAGATCTTCAATGATTTATCAAATCTGCTTCTAAACAAAGAAATATACCCCTCAACTCCTTCACCACTATTGATACTATAATTCGAATCATATACTATATTGCCATTATAATGATTCTTAAATTCTGTAGGGTTATAGGTGATAAGCTCTAGTGCCGTCTTTTCATTTACTTTCTCAATGTCATAGTACCTGTCACCATCAGTACCGTTTAAAATAATGGAATTGCTATCATCTTTGTCATTTTCTGTCAATGTAGTTTCTTCTGAAAGCCTCAGTGCATTTCTGATATCTTCTGAGGAAATAATCTTAGACTCTTTTCTTTCTCTTTTTCCTGTAAGTATCTCTTCGACTATTTGAATCATTTCTCCTTTCGTATTTTCTATCAATACCAGTGCATCGGGGTGTATCTGAAATCCCCTGCTGGTTATGAATGAAATTATTTTTGAGAGATTAAGGTTAACGCTCAATAGTCAAATTAACTAGTTCAAGATATTTTTTAAGTCTTTTTATATCGATTTAAGATAAGATACTTAGTAATGCTCATTTCGATTAAAAAGAGACTTTTGCTTTTCTTTATTGCCATTTTCTTCTTTTTAGGTATTTTCTTTGTTGGCTTTTCCTTTAAAATGGATGAATCATTTTCCAAGGAATTATCGAAAAATTTTATTAATCAAATAAGAGATATTGACGAATTTGGTATTTTTTTTAACAATCTAAAAATCGCGCTAGTTATGTTTATTCCTGTTATCGGTATTATAATGGGAACTATTTCTGGTTTTTCAACCGGTCTAGTATTTAATTCAATAATGGACGTGTCTGGTCCTACTTCTTATACTAATCCATTAATAATTTTTTTGACACCATTTGGTATTTTAGAACTTCTATCCTATGGATTGGCAATATCAAGAGGTGGAATTTTGTTCTTCGAACTTATAAAAAGGAAATTCACAAAAAAGTCTTTAATATACCTATTGGTAGAAGTCGCGCTAGTTGGTATAATGCTTTTGGCTGGTGCGATTATAGAATGGACGATGATTGAAAATATTCCAAGAAAGATATAATCTAACTTTATATTTTAATTGGATTAAGTTAGATTATTTTATATCATTGTTATAAAATGCCATAGTGTTTAAATAGTTTTAATGAAGATTTACCTACAGTGAATTATTAGATGCCAGTAGCAATACTTCCAGATGTTAGTGAACAGCATTGTATTGGATGTGCTTTATGTGTAGAAATTTGTACAGCTCTTGGTCCAGATGTATTAAGAGTAAAACCTGTTGAAGGTTGGAAAAGAGGTAAAGCATTTGTCTTTTATCCAGAGAGATGTATTTCTGATGGTGCTTGTATTGGTGTTTGTCCAACAAAAGCAATTTTCTGGATGAGACCGATGGAATATACGCCAGGACAACCAATCCCATTAAAGAAAAACGCCATATTTACGAAAGGCTGGGAAGAGGGCTAACTCCCATACTATTTTTATTTTTTTCAATTTAGTTTAGCAATGTTTTATATCCGTCTAAATCTTCAGTATATCTAATTTATCACTTAAATATGAAGTATAATTACTAGTAGTTTTACTTGACAAAAAAATTATATGTTGTAGGTGTGGGTCCAGGATCGAAAGAATACCTGACTAGTTATTCTATTGATATAATCAAAAAGTCAAAATTTATTATAGGGTACAAATATACCCTTAATACTATAAGACATCTTCTAGACGGATCTTATCATCAAATATTTGAAATAACTATGAGGAATCAAGAGGATGTGTATTTAAATGTATTCAGTAATTTGATGAACGAAAATGATGTATGCACTGTCCCGTTTACGGGCGATGTAAATTTCTCCGAATCAGAGGTCGTTGATAGACTCTTAAACTTGTTTGGTGATGAGAACGTCGAAATAATCCCCGGTATTAGTTCAGTTCAAATAGCATCAGCAAAATCTCGGGTTCCATTGGATAAGGCCAATATCATTACTTTTCACGTAACCGGCGATATCGAAGAGAAAAAAATTGATCTAGTAAAATCAATTATCGATAAAAAAAGTGTAATATTAGTACCAAGGCCCTGGCCATCTGATCTATCAAAAAACTTTATGCCCGCAGAAATCTCATCTTTTATTAAAGAAAAAGGAATTGATACTTCGAAAATAGACGTATGGGTGTTTGAAAATCTAACAAATAATGAAAAAGAAACTGTATATACAGGAAAATTAGATTCATTGACAAACAAAAACTTTAGCGATCTTTCAATAATGGTTATAGATCAGAATAAAAGACAAACTTACTTGGATTTCTAACTTTAATTTATGTGTTTTGTGCTCTGATGTAGATAAAATATATTACAATTAGTTCTATATATTATTGAATGAGCAAGATTGAATTTAGATATTGCATTGAATGTGGTTCAAAAATGTCTAAAAGTATCAGGTTATGTCCAGCTTGTGGAGAATCACAGCTCTAGCCCAGCCCTCGATCTTTTTAATTTTTACTTATTCTTAAAATATCTCTATTTTTTATTATTTAAAAGATGGTAAAAAAAATAACTCTTCTTATTCCGGTAATTATCTCAGCATTTATCATAGGAATATTAGGAATAGTATTTATTCCATCAGATATCACAAATAAGGACATTGATTTTTCAAAAGGAACAATAAAAATTGGCGAAGAACTCTTGACAGTTGAAATTGCTGATACAGATTTTGATCGACAGAGATGGCTAACCTTTAGAGATGAAAAATTAAGCCTTGATTCTGGATTGCTACTGATTTATGATAAGCCTAGTTTATACGCTATGTGGTTATTAAATATTAGATATCCCTTAGATTTAATATGGTTTGATCAAGACGGTAATGTTGTTTATACCAAGAAAAATGCCCAACCTTGTGATACCATTCTTGATTCATCAGAATGTACATTCAAAAATACTAAACCTGCTAAATTTGTATTAGCTGGTATGTCTGGATTCATTCAGTACCACAATATAACCGGGACTTCAAAATTAGAAATGATTTCTGTTTAATCCTTTTACCTTCAAATTATATGTTATTTGAATAAGGTTATCAAGTCCATGTCAAGATCATTCACTTTTACCTTACCTTGAATGAAAATTTAGTATAGAAAATAATTTTGTGATATATCCTTGATATCTATCAAGATTTTATGGATGAGAACCGCTTAAATTGATGGGATATTTAAGTAGATAAGGTGTCTTTATAGCTCTGTTCACTTAACGGGTTTTATCTCTTTGTTATGATAGTCTACAAATAACCGTAGCCAATTTTGTACATGCTTTAACTTGCAATTCTTTAACCTGCAAGGAAAATAATCATCAAAGTTTTCTGTTCTGTCCTTGATGTATTGCATCGTTCTTTCAATGATGCTTTCCTCAAATGAAGAATGAATGTGATGCTCTAGTCCAAGGAATCTACAGGCTTGTGGGTACCATGTTCCACCATCGGTCGATATAGCATGTTTTCCATGAATCTTAATTAACCCTGACAGAAATCTTTCGGCAACAAACATGTTTCTCTATTTGGATATGGTTAGTGCAAGAATTTGCCTGTTTTCAGGCTCAATTGCAACCCAAATCCAGATGTATTCAGAACCAATCTTGATCAAAGTTTCATCTACAATATACTCTAGAATTTTCCTTTTCCTATCCTGTATCTTTAAAGGCTTGTACTTTTGAATCCAATTCCAAATAGAAACGTGATTTCTCTTGTACATCTGTGATAATCTTTCCGAGGCTTTTCTTAAAGATAAACCTGAAAAGTACAAATGCAACCCATAGTAAACATATTTTGAAGGTGTTTTATTTCTGGTGAACATAAAGGAGATAAAGCATCTTCAAGCTATAAGATTTCGTTAAATGAACAGAGCCGTCTTTATAGTTGTTTATTGATCGCATTTAATTCCTGAGTGATCTCTTCGATTGATGCTTCATCCTCAAGAGTTGAGATGTCACCAATAGTTTCTTTATTTACGATGGATTTCAAAAGCCTTCTCATTATTTTACCACTTCGCGTTTTTGGTAACTTGTCTACAAAGTATATCTTTTCAGCTGATGCAATCGGTCCTATAGTACGTTTAATATGTTCATTTACCTCTGTATCTAAATTTTGTGATGACGCTATTCCTTTCCTTAATACCAAGAATGCTATGATAGTTTCACCCTTAATTTCATCACTTTTACTGGTAACAGCAGCTTCAGCAATTGATGGGTGAGATACAAATGCACTTTCTAACTCTATGGTTCCCAATCTATGACCAGCTACCTTTAAAATGTCATCTGCTCTTCCTAGTATCCATATATATTTGTCATTATCTTGATATGCAAAATCACCCGCAAAGAAACTGTTATCCACCCTTTCCCAGTAAGTTTTCTTGTATCTTTCATTATTGTTCCATAGTGAAATAAGCATTCCGGGCCATGGTTTCTTAATGGTTAAATAACCTTTTTTACCATCTTCTATCTTTATGCCCTTATCATCGACTATTTCTATTTCGATCCCTGGTAACGACAATGTTCCTGAACCGGGTTTCATTTTTATGCTTTCAATCCCTGGACACATACTTATCATGATTCCACCTGTTTCAGTTTGCCACCATGTATCTATTATTGGACACCTATTTTTTCCGATTACGTTGAAATACCATTTCCAAACTTCAGGATTTATCGGTTCTCCCACAGTACCTAGTAGTCGCAGACTAGATAAGTCATAAGAGTTCGGTATTTCATTTCCGTATCTCATATAGGATCTCAGTGCTGTTGGTGTAGTGTACAGTATAGTTGCACCATGTTTTTCAACTATTTTCCAATATCGATCTGGATTGGGAAAATCTGGTGCACCCTCATAAAGAACTTCTGTTACCCCGTGCATTAATGGTGCATATACAATATAACTATGTCCGGTTACCCAACCTATATCTGCTGTGCAGAAGAAAACATCGGTCGCATTAAAATTGAATACCCATTTTGCGGAATTATATAAATGAGTTAAATAACCGCCAGTTCCGTGTACTACTCCCTTAGGTTTGCCAGTAGTTCCTGAGGTATATAAGATAAACAAAGGATCATTACTTTCCATCCATTCTGATGGGCAAAAACTTGATTCTCTATTTACAGCGTTTTCATACCAAATATCCTTTTCTCCCATAATTATATTCTCATGAGTTCTTTTAACAACGATTATCTTTTCAATTGAGGAAGTATGTTTTATAGCATCATCAACTATTCTTTTTAATGGTACTATTTTTCCTCTTCTATATCCGCCGTCGGCTGTAATTATTATTTTAGACTTTGCATCATTTACTCTATCTATAATTGATTGAGAGCTAAATCCAGAAAAAATGACCGAATGGATTGCTCCGATTCTAGCACAAGCGAGCATTGATATTGGTAATTCTGGTATCATTGGAAGGTATATTGTAATTCTATCTCCCTTTTTAATCCCCATCTTTTTGAATGCATTGGCCAATTGATTTACTCTTCGAAACAATTGATCATATGTGATAGTAACTGTTTCTCCATCTTCGCCTTCCCAAATGATTGCTGCTTGATTTTTCTTATTGGTGGTCAAATGTTTGTCTAGACAGTTATAGGCCGCATTTAATTTTCCTTCACAAAACCACTTAGCAAAAGGATATTTCCAATCTAATACTTGCTGCCATTCTTTAAACCATACCAAGTTTCTTGCACAATTTGACCAGAATTGATTTGGATCCTGTTGAGCTTCATCTTTCATTTGCTTTATCCTAATTCCTTCTAGCGAAATAACCTCTGGGTTTCTATCCTTGCTAATCTGAGGATCATTCATGTGAAAGTGATAAATTTCCTTAGCATAAATTCTTTTTTTTGTTGACATGGATATTCACTATCTGTATTTAATTCAATGTTATAGATGGATAGCTTCTACATGAAACACAAAACTCGCGACTGAATGTTATTTTAGACGTCGTATCTTACAACCCCTAATAAACTTATATAGGAATGTTATATGTGATTGTTGCAATAAATTAAAATAAATAGAAAGAACGAAAGTAAACTGTGAAATATAGAAGTAGAACTGAAATAGTGGCCATGATTCTTGATGCAGCAAATGGCGGTGCTACCAAAACAAAAATAATGTATAAAGCATTTTTGAGCTATGCACAATTACGAGAATATTTATCAGTATTAATCGAAAATAATCTAATTGAGTATGTTGAAGGCTCTCAAACTTATAAAACAACAGAAAAAGGCTTGAATTTTCTTAAGATGCACAATGAAATTGGGGAATTGTTAAGCTCAACAACTCCGAAGTAAAACAATCTATCTTTTCATAATTTTTTAGAATTATTTTTCAAATATTATTTGTTAATCATAACTGCAAACAAAATAAAAAAAGAAAAGCATTTCTATAGAAATCAAACAAACCAAAGTAATATTACATTACATTATTACTCTTCTACTCCTGTAAATATCAATTATTAGTTGCCATTATATGTGTAGATTCCTGGTTATCTGTTGTGTTTTCTATTGAAGCTTCAACATAGTTAGTTACTTCATTACCAGATTCATCAGTTGTTTCCATGTCTACCTCAATATCTCCTTGTTGGTCTTGTTGTAGATCGCGATTATAATTTATTGTCTGTTCAGATCCTTGATTTGTCTTTTGCATATCATACTCCATTACTTCTCCTTTGTCGTCGTTTTGGATGGTCAATTGATCATTATTATTGGCAGTAATTGTATTGTCAACTGTTTGTTGAGTCAGCTTATTAATGATATTATTAATTTCCGTTTTTTCTAAATTTACATGTTCTATTAATTCATTCGTATGCATGGTTATTTGTTGATAAATATCTTCAGTTATTTCGTTACTCTTATACTGTAGCTTTGCATCGAAAAGAACCGACTTTATTCTCTTGGATTCCATGTCAATTTCTGATATTCTTTGATTCAACCTCTCTATGATTTCTTTTGTATTTTCGCCTAAATCATCCAATCTTTTTTCGTATTTTAAGTATATCAGTTCTGCATCATCCTTCATGCTGTCATTATCGGTCACGATTTCTTGCAATGCCTTAATCCTTTTCAATGTTAAAGATTTTTCCCTCAATAGTTTTTGCGCATCCAATCTCCATCGGGGTATGAAAATAACGTAATCCCCCTGAACCAATAGTTGTTCATACGGTAAATTTTTTATCCCACTAGATCCGCAGTCCACGCTAACTGATTCGATAGATCCCTCTATATCTGTGATAATCCCTACGACTTTTCCGATGAAAGTTCCATACATGTCTTTAACTTTTTTACTGACAAATTCGAGCTTTAATTCGCTCATGTAATTTATTATTATACCAGTATAATGCTCGCTGTGTGAAAAAAAATTTATAATATTGTAATATTTAATCAACATTAATATTTCAAACATGCATGGAAACGATCATGTTGGTATAATATGAATTATGAAAGTTTTAGCGACCACGAAAAAAAAGAACTGGAGTCACATTTTTCTAATTCTGAAGATAATGTATTTGTAATAATTACGCCTCACCAAGTTGATCGTGGCGCTTTGATGTCTAGATACTCTAGAACTGATAAAACAATGAGAAGAATCTATATTGATGAATTTCTGTCTAACCCT
This sequence comes from Candidatus Nitrosocosmicus sp., assembly GCA_013114705.1. GTDB lineage: Archaea > Thermoproteota > Nitrososphaeria > Nitrososphaerales > Nitrososphaeraceae > Nitrosocosmicus. The sequence goes on from QCWC01000004.1 coordinate 16,838, forward strand.
AATAGGGGCCTAGAATTCTATAATAGAGTTCTTCTGGAATACGGAGATGATTCTGTAGCGGAGCTTGGTACTGCCCAATGTGCTTTGGAGTGGATTTCAAATATTTCCGCACAAAAGATAGAAGATCACAGAATCGGTTTATCCTTTTTAGAAAAATCATCCCGTTATGTAGCATTTGATAAAAAAATTAATGGATTTTATAAATATTATAGGGATAAACGAATTATGTCGTCTGATTATGCTGATAATTATGTAAAGTCTTGTGATCTGGCATTTGATATCTATGCTAAAAACATAAAACCCATGCAACAATATCTTAAAGAAAAAATTCCAATTGACAATTTGCCTTTTCATAATTCTGAAATTGGTATAGATAGTCCCTTCTGTAGTCTACGGAATTCAACAGATATAGATGTTGCCAATAAGATATACAATTCATCCATTAAAGCTAAAGCATTAGATATATTGAGAAATCTCCTTCCATCCTCGACTCTAACCAATCTTGCAATCACAGGAAATGGAAGAGCTTTTGAATATCTTTTATTTAAAATGAATTCTTCTGAATTGGATGAAATTAAGGAGCTAGGCATTCAATTATATGATGAAATGAAAAAATACATCGAACCATTCATCAGGAGATCGAGGGATATACATAGTACATCAAATCTAAGTTATCTGAGTAAAACTAAAGAATCTATTTCAAAAATTTTAGATAGTTTTGATCAGAAATACCATAATATTACTACAAATGATACTTCGCGTGAATTATTGCATGAAAATAAAAATACGATTGTAAATGTTAGGTTGCTACATCATCTGCCTAATGTTGAGGCAGAAGTCAGATTGGCTTCCTTTATATTACATGAATATGGCACCAATCTTTCTATGTCCGAGCTATTAGAATATGTTACCAACATTCCTATTGAAAAACGTTACGAAATAATTCGTGCATATTTTGAGTTTAGAGAAAATAGACGTCACAAACCGGGAAGAGCTTTTGAGATTATAGAATATTCATTTGAATTAACAACAAACTATGGAATGTTTCGGGATCTTCATAGGCATAGGCTTCTAACTATGAGCAGGCAATTATTATCAACAAAATATGGTTTTGACATTCCCAAAGAAATAACTGAATTAGGAATAGAAAAGGACTATATAGATTGTATGTATACCAGTAATGATACTTACAAGTTAATATCTACTAGAATGCCTGTAGAAGCACAATACGTTGTTAATTTTGCCTATAAATATCCATATTTTATAAAAATGAATCTTCGTGAAGCATGTCATATGATTGAGTTACGTACTACTCCTCAAGGTCATCCTGATTATCGAAATACTTGCCAACAAATATACTCATTGATAAAACATGTCCATCCTGTTATATCTGAAGGTATCAAATTTGTGGATATGAATAGTTATGATTTAGAGAGATTCAAATCAGAAAAAAATACTGCATTAAAAAAATCAAGGCTGGATTCAACAACCACGAACCTTTTTTTATAATTCACTAAATCCAAATTAATACCAGAATTACATATTCTATAAAGAACATTGTTTATCAAAACCATTTGTCAAGAGATTCACCTTTTTTTAGGGTATTCTTTTCTAATCTTCCTATATGATTTGCAACTCTTTCAATAGAGAAACTTTTCTCATCGCAAAGATATTTCATAATTTTTTCTTTTTCTATGTCTCTAAATTGGATCTTTAAATCCTCAATATTAGTAACCTTGGGATTCAGAAAAATTTCTCTAATTTCGTTATATGGAGTGTTGGATAATTCTTCTTTTATTTTTTCTATTTTTTCTATTTTTTCATACTTTTGGATTAGTTTTAGAGCATTTTTGGGACCAATACCACTAAATCCACTCGGATTAAAATCAGTACCAATAAGAATTCCGACATCTACAAGCTGTTCATGGGTTATGTTATTGATTCTTAAAACTTGATCATGTTCTATTATTTCTGGCACAATATCAACATATACGTTTCTATTTGGGATCTTTCGTTTTCCACTGATAGTCAAATTTCTAATGAGCCTTTTTGCACCAAACAAAATGGAATCGTAATCTTGACTCACACTTGAGTAAGCTAATTCCTTCTTAGATAGTAATGCTGCAGTCGCCTCCCCTTCTGACGTTGCATCAATAATTGGAATTCCCATTATAGATAACAAGTACTTTGATTCTTCAATCATTTTGGTGGTCAAAACTGAAGTGCCTTGGCTATATTTTTTTGCATCATCCATTCTTCCCTCTTCCAAAGCTCGATCGTATTTTTCAGAAGCTTCTTCCTTGACTTTCTTCCTTCTCTCAATTTCTTTAGCTTTCAATTCATGTGGTTTCCCGTCAAAAATATAAACCAATTTAACCCCATCACAAAGTAGATTAATGTTCCTATAAAAAAGTCCACTAAGATGACTTGTAGGTTCTCCATGAATATTCGCAAGCAATTCTCCGGTGGGACCTCTAATTGTTGCCAGGAATTGATATATTACATTCAAGGCGTCTACCGCGACTACTTTTCCAACCAACTCAGGAATTCTAATAGGATTGGATATAACCAATGGTTTCAAATTCAAACCCATTAACGATTCGTACTCATGAATGATTTTTAAATTTTTGATAAAGCTATCGAAAATTTGTTGGTTTGGTATCCTGACCGTTTTTTTGACATTCCAAATAATAATGAGCTTGGTTATCTTTAATATTAATTTAATTTAGTTTATTTATTAAATCTTGTCAAAAAATTTTAGTGACTAAGTATCACAGCTTGGCTGATATTCCTCCATCTAGAGCCATTACAGAGCCGGTTATCCATTTCGAATCCTCAGAAACTAAAAATAAAATGGCATTAGAAACATCTTCTGGCTCTCCAATTCTTTTTAAGGGAAATGATCCTTCTAACATCCTTTTTGCATTTTCGTCTTGCAAATATGGTTCCATTATAGGACTCCGTATAGTTGAAGGGGCAATACAATTGCATCTTATATTATATTGTCCATATTCTACTGCAATACTTTTTGTCAGCATTATAATGCCTGCTTTTGTAACTCCATATACTGAAAAGGGTACCTTAGGTATCGCCCTTATTCCTAGCAGTGATGATATATTTACTATATTGCCTGATTTCTGTTCCATCATGATGGGTAGTACTGCTTTTATAGGTTGAAACGTACCTTTCAGATTGACATTGATCAAATTGGTCCATTGATCTTCAGTCATCAAATGAAATGGTGTGGGATCGTTAATTATTGCAGCACAGTTTATAAGAATGTCTATTTTATCAAATGCAGTTAATGTTTGTTCAATAACACTCAATACTTCAGATTCATGAGAAACGTCAGCAGCTGCATATATTAAATTGTCATTTCTACCTATCTCATCGACAGTTTTTCTTAACCTATTCCTATCCCTTGAAACTAATACTACTTTGCTGCCTTCTTCTAGAATCTTCTTTGCTGCCGATTTTCCAATACCTCCAGATGCACCGGTAATTATAGTTACTTTTCCATCCAGTTTCATGGAATAGTTATGATATAATTAATTAAAAGCTTTTCAATTAATCCGAATCAATTTTCATTACGAAATTATTAGTGAATAATTAAATCATTTGGCATTTCATATATTTGATTGAATTCATTGAGAACGCTAACTTTACGTGATTACAAAATAGATCAATATTTGGAAAAATTCTTATTTTGAGTATGTCATCTAACTAACTTGCCCGAATTGTTCAATCATGATGAAAACTAATCAAATATTTGGTGTTGCTATTGAATTCTGTACCTGTTATGAAGATGTTTTATTAGATAGAGGTGAAATAGAAAAAAAATGTTAATGCTCCTAAAAGATATGACGAGAACCAGGTTCTTTCAAACGAACGATTAGAGAATCGCGAAGGATGGTCTAGAAAATATGAAGATATCAATCCAACGACTATAACGATTATAATGACAAGTCTCTTCATTATGGACATAAAAGGAAAAAACAAGGTTTTTAACGACTCTTTTGATTTTTATTAATAACTAAATTCATCTAAATGAACTAGTGAGAGTTTACGAAATTTTGATTCTTTTATTAGAGTATCTTATCTCTTATTTGTTTTTTATATTTTGACTACTACTGTTATTCAGATCAATTTTTCTTTCCCTGTTTAGTATAATTATTATGAGTATAGGAAATGCTAATCCTATTAATATCATAACCTCCAATGTAATAGCAATAAAAAAACCAATAATGATGAACCAAACATAGCAAATTGTTACGATGTAGTCATACGTGCTCTTTAACATATGATTTGATGCTTTTACTCGATAATAAACTAAAAGTTATTAAGTTTAAATGCAGAAATAGATCATTAAAATCTAATTAGCCCATTTTAACCTTGAGCAACAATTCAAATGAAAAACAATTCGCAATTTCGTTCTCAAAGTATTACGTCAAAAATTTGTATACTGCAACAATGGATCATATAAAGATATTTTGTGTTAATGTTAATCCGTAATTTTCTAATTTTTTGAAAGTAATGACATCGAATCATTAATACTGGTACTTGTGCATAATTATTAAGATTAAGCATGAACTATTATATTCATGGTGAATATTCGTAGGGCTAAACCCTCTGATAAAGAACTAGTATTAGATTTTTGTGTAAATACCTTTGAATGGGGTGATTATATTGATAGAGTTTGGGATAAATGGATCTGTGATCCTTCGGGCCCGTTACTTGTGTATGATTCTTCTATTTCTCCTTCTACATCAAAATCCTTTCCATTGGGAATAATACATATCATAAACTGTTTAGGGGATATTTTATGGCTCGAAGGATTAAGAGTAAATAAAATTTATCGAAACAAAGGGATCGCCACAGCACTAGTAGAATACAGTCTCAATTATGGAATCAATAAGGGCATCAAGGAATCTTGCGCTTTGGTATCCAAGAATAATTTTGCTTCTCAAAAAATGCTGGAAAAATTAGGATTTTCTAAATTTTTAGAGTATTGCTATTATAACATCAATTTAAAAAAATATAGAGATGACCACAATGCATTTTTTAAGCCTGAACTAGTATTTTCATCGAAACTCGATATCAAAGTACCTCGATTAAGAGATATATTCTCCATACAAAAGTATCTCTCAAAACCTGAGATTTCAAAATCTTGTGTTAACAAGTATTTTGACTCATGGAGGTTGTATAATTTTAATACCAGTTCATCGAGCTTATCTTTATTTGTAAGAAATAAAGAATTACTAATTATTGTAAATGATACTAATGAGATTGTGGGTATTGTGATAGTAAAACCATCAAGAAAATTTAATTTTTACGATATACCCATAATACAAATCAGTTATCTCAATTGCCTCAACATAGCTATATTTGCAAGAGTTATTCATCTTCTCTTGAGGAAGTATTGCGATGTTAAATTATTCAACAATGCCCATTTTCTTTTGCCTGTTTTTGCTGAATTAGAAAAAATTCTGAATATTCAATCTATTGAGTATTCGGAACGTTTCTTTCTATATTCTAAATTTTTGAATACACTACATCCAACTTGATTTTAATATTACTTATCATTTAAAATAAGACAATTATGCGTATATAGATCGGATACTTCATTCTGTCTATGATTTATTAACAAATAAAAATAGACAAAGATAGTAGAGTAGGCTGCTAGACTATTTTATCTTGATTTAACACAGTAAACAATAGGCCATGTTAGCATTTCGATTTGTATAGCTGCTTCAATCTATTTTGATTCCTCATTAATTTCCTCTTTGATAATCTCTTTACCACTTAAGATCAGCTTATAATGAGTCAACATTCTTTTGTGCATACCCGCAAGTGCAGCTTTACCATAAATTAAAAGAAAGTCAAAAATGATCGTAACTACTATGAACATTGCAAGAGTTTCTCCAAATAGAGAGAAGGTAAATCCCGGTTCTATTCCAATTTTTTCAGGTATTTCAAACCTAATAATCATGCCTAAAGATGTAATAATTAAGCGTGTCACGGTTGCCAATATATAACTAAAATTAGAGAACCATCCTAGATCAACGAAAATTAAGCCTTCTTTATTTTTATAAAATCTTAATGTCTTATCTGCATACTTATTGCTTAAGTATAGTACAACAATGAATAGTGCAACGTAGGGTACTATAAAGCCAATTGGAACTCCAATAATGAAAAATGAACTAAATAATAATAATAATGTAAGAACAAATTGTATTACAGAATGAATGATAACTTTTCTTTTATTTATTTTTTGAACTTGTCTTACTGATTTAAACCTCATGGCTGATACAACTAACTATTACTTTATTAAACTTTGATTAAAAAATTTTGTGATTCATGTCGATTAATGCAGTTTCTCCCCATCGGATCTCTTTCTAAGCTTCATTTTTATGCCATTTTTGGGATTGAGTGTAATTCCCGGATCCATTTTAATATTCTGATTAGGAACAAGTTCCAATTTCCAATGACTTGAAACTGTTGCGATCAACAATATGCCTTCCTGCCATGCAAACGATTCACCTATACACCCACGTATTCCTCCTCCAAAGGGGAAATAACTAAATCTGGGTAGATGTCTTTTGAATTCGTCTGTCCATCTATCAGGATTGAATTCTTCAGGATTGCCATAATATCGACTATCATGATGCATAATATACTGACTCATTATGATTGAAGATCCTTTCGGAATTACGTATTTATCAATAATATATTCTTCATCAACCAACCTTCCAATACTCCAAACTGGTGGATAAACACGCATCGATTCCCTGAATATTCTTTCAATATACTTAAACTTGGGAAGGTCCTTAACTGTTGGATTTCTATAAACCTTCTTTCCGCTATCATCACTTTTTAGAAGGATCGTATCTATTTCTTCAAACATTTTTTGTTCAATTTCCGGAAACTTAGATATAAGATAATATGTCCACGTAATTGCATTTGACGTGGTTTCATGTCCTGCTATAAGCATAGTTATGATATTATCTCTTATCTGTTGATCAGTCATAGAATTGGGAGTAACTAAAGAACCTACACGTTGACTATTTTTCTGGTATTCAAGATCGTCTTCTGAATTATTTACACTTGATGATTGTGCTTGTAAGAGTCTTGATAAAAGATCATCCTCCTGACTCGCTTGTAAATTTGATTCTATTCTGCTAAAAGCACTTATCGACTTTTTTCTTTCGCTAATTAATCGGTAAACAATAGAATCTAGTATTTTAATAGATTCTCTACTTTTGGATACCTCTGGAAGAATTTCAAAATGGTCTAGAATATGGCCAATTGGATGTTGAAGGCGTTTAAAATATTTCTTGGAAAATTCCAACGCTGATGAAAATTTAGCAGCTTCTTCGGAATCAATTTCATAATTCATAATTGATTTGCAAATAATTTTTAAGGTAACATTCATCATTTCTTTATGAATATCAACAGTCGCATCATCCCTCCATCTTTCACTCATTATGGATGCCTTGTCTACAACAATTTGACCATATGATATGATTCTCTTTGGCAAGAATAGAGGATGAATGATTTTTCTTTGATTATCGTGTTTACTTCCTTCACTCGTTACCAATCCTTCGCCTAACAATCTCTTTGCAGTTTGTAATCTTTTGCCCTTTTTAAAATTTTTATGATTGTAAATCAAGATTTTTTCAATGTGATTAGGATTATTAATCAAGTAAATATGACCTCTTCCAATCTTGAAATGGACTATCTCACCATACCTTTGATTAAATTCACTTAAAGTTTTTATTGGATCTGTTGCCAATTGGCGTAATAATTTTGGTGAAAATTTGGATGCGGGTCCTGGTGGAAATTCTGTACTTACTTTTGCCATTCTAATTTAGAGAATTTAATTGACCTATATATCTTCAATTGGTTGATTATGGTCAGGAACCTTGGTTTATGGTCGATTTGAATCCAAAATTTATGATCATCGCGATAATATCATTTGTTATGTTCGACCTATTAGTGACTGGATTTGATAGATGCAATAGATTCAAGTAAAATTCTAGAAGTTAATAGGGAGGTCATATTATTCACATCAAAATCCGGAGAGAGTTCTACAATATCCATACCAACAATACCTAAACTAACTGCTTGTTTGATAAGTGTTATTAAATCAATACTAGAAATACCCCCTGCTGAAGGTACTGAAACTCCTGGCGCATAGGCAGGATCCAAACAATCAAGATCGATCGAAATGTATTTTCTACGTCTATTGTACTTAGATTTTACCTTCTCCATGATCCTAGAGATTCCGTTCTCATTGATATCTAGAGGTGTTACAATTTCTACTTCATATCTTTGTGCATTTTCTAGTTCTTCCGTTTCAGCAGATCTTGTTCCTATTAACAAACTTTCATTAAAGTCTATCCACTCAGTAGAATCGGTCAATACAGAACCATAATAATCTGTCGTAGAGGAAACAAAATCTGGGTGTGCATCAAAATATAACAAACCAATCTTTCCTATCGAATCGCCAATTGCTTGCAATACAATGGTGGTGATTGAATGGTCGCCTCCTATAACAATAGGAATCTTGTTATTTAAAACTAAATGAAATACTATTCGATATAATTCTTCCCTAGTGACATTACCATAATCAAAAATGTATTTTTCATTCAAATTACCACGCATTGGACAAATTGGAATAATGTTTCCATCTCTTTCAAAAAAATTTGATTCATTGGTTACCTTCCTGAGAACATCTGGACCATTGCTTGTGCCTTTTCTTTTAGAATGAGATTTAGTTTCATCGGGTACTCCTATAATTACTATTTCCGCCTTCGAAACCTCCTTCACATTAGAGTAAGTAAAGACAACCATGTATCGTTATCTTGCAGATTTTCATAATAATCTTACTATCCAACAAAATATTGCTTCCTACTTCTGATGATACTGCTGCATAATCTAATCAAGGTATTAAAGATTTACTCTTTCCAAGTTTTAATTCTTACAAAAAATCTCTCTATAAATACTGCCCAGTTGATTTTTAAGAAAAAAATAAAGAGGATGCTAAATACGATTACTGAAATTATGATCGTAATAATTAATGTGTTCATATCCAATGATATTTCAGTAAAATTTCCTATTATGGGTTTACCAATTATTAGTGTCCCCCATACGATTATTATGTTTAAGAGTAATTTTGAGAAAAAAGTTATAAAAATAAACTTTATGGGATTATACTTGTACATACCAAATGGAATGAATATTATGTTATCAGGAATGGGGGTAATTCCAGCCAAAAATATTGCCAAACCGCCATATTTTTTCAGAACCCTAAATGTCTCTGGATACTCTTTTGCATTAAAGTTTCTCTTCGAATTACCGATATTTGTGCCATAATAACTTATCATATATACTATTGATTTCGCAGTTACGGCGCCCAATGCCCCATATAAAATTATTAGATTCGGATCCAAATCTGTGACCAAAACAGCGGTCATGAGAACGGGGAAATAGGGAATAGGAACAATAATTAATATTGCAGAAACAAAGGTTAACAGAAAAATTGCAGAGTAATCCAACCCCTGAATTAGCTGTATGATATCAAAGACTTGCATGCTGTACACATATCTTATCAATTTCTTGATTAATTACTTTTTTTGTAGTTAGAAGAATATCTTAATTAATATGTTAACTTTTGCTAAATGTATTCGCACCGAATATAATTCGTCTAAAGTAACGAAAATCTGTTCTAAGAATCGGACATATCTTTAAGAATTCTCTTAAGATGGGTCATTTTGGTAGTGTAAACATAATTACTATTTTGATTTTGGCTACTAAGTATCACTAATTTAACTTGAGCATAGTTCCTGTTGTATTTTACCAAACTATTGGATCTGAATTGCAATTGGCTCCAGACAGAATAAATATATTATTCTATCTCAATCATGCGAGGAAAATCAATTTGTGACTCTAATGTAGAATTCTCATTCAATATGATTATATGAGACATAGATATCAGATTTGATACTTTGATTAGGTTTAACAAACGATTCCTATTGCTCTGTTGATCAGCGATTTAGAAACCGCTTTATAACTTAGAATTTCCGTTGTATTTTATGATGTAACCAAAAAGTGCAGCAGAGATATTTTTTACTAGATATTCATCTAAACCACGATGTGTATTTTTATATTCTTGTTTCAGACAAGTTCTTATTTTCAACAACTAGTGAGATTGTTACTACGCCTTTTTTGAACTTGAATTCAAATTAGAGCCAATAAATTTATTTAATACCCTATAATAGATTGATTATTGGAAAAAAAACAAACAGCAACAAAAGCAACAAAAGCAACACCTAAAAAAAGTGCAACAAAAGCAACAAAAGCAACACCTAAAAAAAGTGCAACAAAAGCAACAAAAGCAACACCTAAAAAAAGTGAAACCAGTGAACCTGTGGTAAAAAAAACAGTAGCAAAGACCAAATCAAAATCATCTACACGTAAGTAAAAAAGAAATTTTTCTCCATACTTTAAATTTTATTTTCTATTCAATTTTTCTTAACCTTAAGTGAATCAAAAATGACGTGAGATAATTTTGAACAAACTGTTAATATTGGCTTATTATTCTTTGAACTGAATAATCAATCAAACAACCAATTGAATTAGCAAGAAAT
>QCWC01000167.1 GCA_013114705.1 Candidatus Nitrosocosmicus sp.
TCCATAGGCAGAAATTTTACTGGATTATGCCTCCTTCTTGTCATTAGTAGTCTAGATAAGACTATCGAAGGGACTCCAGCTAAAATTCCAAACCCAAATAAATATAAGATTGGAAGAAATTGAGTCGCGGTTTCTCCTGCCAAATTAAAATTGGCTGAGAATAGAAGATATAAATATCTTTATATTAATTCATTTCCCCATTGAAAATTCATCATGTAATTGGACAATTTTTACTAACGGGGTAGTCCCTTGATTAGAGAAATATGAGGTGTATTTACGGTATTTTATAGACGTGTGATTTTAAAAGTCACTAAACATGTGGGATACCATTCTACCACTAGAGTTGTGGGAAAAGCTCAACCATGCACCGCATAGAATTCTTCATGTTCAATTCTCTTTTATATTAGATATTTAAGGGTAATTCATTAGAAATTGGTGTCACTGGTGTCACTTTGCACCATGAAGTGCTAATTTTTCATAAGACGTATATGGTATCTAATTAATTATGTACATAATTTTTAAAAGGCATTCGAGGGAAGTCGAATAGTCCATAGTTCTAAGGATCCCAAAATGAGGGTCCCCTCGTGGATGGTTTAAGGCTTCCATACTGTGTCATATTCTAATCTTAAAGAGATTGACTAAAACCATCTATGACTGAACCAGTTCGAAATACAGGTTAGTACTCAATGATAAGACTCTTTACAACGAAAATACTTGATTCAATACTAATGTCAGGCACAGGTTTATTTCTTGAGAACGAGATTGAATAATTGTTTTGCCAGTAATTTCGGATGGTTTAAAGCAACTTTAAGCATTTTGGACGTGGTGAAGTCTGATTTTATGAAATCGAGAAACTCATCAATGGTTAATCCTTTTATGATTTCGATTTCTTTGTCCCATTCAGAATCCGATAGACCAAGCCATCGTGCCTGGACTTTGAGTGCGGAATTTATTTTTTTCTCTAGTGTTTTCTTATTAGCCATTTCATACTGTTTTAAAGATTCCAAGCTCGAGTTGTATGAGAGAGAATCTACCCCAACTTTTCCGGCCAATCTGCCAAATTCAATAGCGTATCGGATCCCTTCCAAAACTAGTGGATTTGCTTGGCCAACTGTATCACCCACCAAAATCATACCGTCGTATGTGCTTTTAGTCCTAAGCCCCTGATTAGGTATTAGACCAAAGTGAAATTCCAAAGGTTGAATTTTACCCAAACGATCAAGAGGAGTTACCTTTGCGGAAAGAAGTCCATTCAGTTTCTTTATAGGATCCACTTGAGAGTTAGGTTTGCCAATGCCTACTCCTATCCTCACTCTGTTTTCTGATAAGGGAAAAACCCATGCATAACCTGCTTCTGAATACTTACTCCCGACCATTAGTGTAAGTGTTGATTTATCAACTTTATCACAGTAACATTCGTACTCTGCTCCCGCCCCGTATCTTCTCCATTCGGTTACATAACCCAATTTTCTGGCAGCAAAACAGCCAAATCCGGAAGCATCTATTACCAAAAGTGATTCAACGGATTCCCGACCGGATGTCGTAGTGATTTTTAAAGTACTTACTTTAGAAATCGGATCCCTTGAAATATCAGTAACTTGGCTTTTTACATACAAATCAGCGCCTGTCGCCGCAGCTTTGCTTGCTAATAACTGGTAAGTTTTTCTCACATCCAGAACACAAGCCGTATCCTCTTTGCCATCTATGGCAATGTCATTATTAGGTGATATAAATTCAAAATTTCTTATAGGATTGTAATATTCATTTGAGACTTCATACTTTTTCATTTCTTTGATCCAACTTACACCGCTTGTCCTTATATTATGACCAAATGATGGATCCTTTTCAAAAAGGGCAACTTTAGCACCCTGTTTTGAAGCAGAATACGCCGCAGAGAGTCCCGCTGGACCACCTCCCACTATAGCAATATCATATCTCAAAGAATTTCGTTCAGATTTTATTCACAGCATTATAGTTTTATAGTTTTGCGAACAACGATGGCGGTTGATAAATAGAATCTTGTATCCTGTCATGCTTTCAATTTTAAATTGCATAGTTTCTGTATCGCAATTCTTGCAGCTAGTCATTCCCTATTCTCAGAAAAATATGATCACAAAAAAATCAGGACAAAACGATGACACGGATCAATTAACAAGATAACACTAGCGTTGACACGTACCAAGTCATAAGTCTATTTCAGGAGTATAAGTTTAAAAATTGTGACTCTATGATCTATAGCTCTAACAGTTAAATAAAAACGGGCGCTAATTACTAGCATAGTGATATTCTCACGAGGACGAAGCCAAGACGAGCCGATCAGAGAGACGAAAATTCTAAATGAAAATTTACAACATATAATAAAATCAATAGAAGAACTTAGTGACGAACAGAGAGAAATCGTGAAAAGGTTTAAGGTTGAGATGGAAAATTTTGTGACAGAAAGAACGCTCGATAGCTGTGTTAGAACATTGAACTCATCAATGCAGCTGGCCAATGTTAGGGAACAATTATTGGCTATTTATAAAGAATATATCTCCATCCTTGAAAGCGAATTAAGAATAGCACTCAAAGAAAAGCAGAACTAAATTGTATTAAAAGTCAATGACGATTTGGCAGTTTAAGATCTATTGACTGTATAACTATATTGCTCTATCGAAAATCTATCCTTAATTAAATAAAATCCTATTTTGTATAGTTCCCAATCCCTCTATAGAAATTTCTACAATGTCGTCGTGTTTGAGGTAACGAGGCTCTTTCATTGACATTGCAACTCCGGCGGGGGTACCGGTAGATATGATATCTCCGGGTTCAATTGTTATCAGATTACTTAAAGATGATATTATTTTTCGAATTGGTATAACCATATTACTACTAGATGAATTCTGTCGCGTTTCGCCGTTTACTTTGGTTGTTATTCGTAAATTTTGTGGATCGCTTATCTCATCCTTCGTAGTTATCCATGGACCACAAGGGGCAAAAGTATCAATGCTTTTACCCCGCGTAAATTGCTTATCTCTGAATTGTATATCACGAGCAGATACATCGTGAAATATCATATATCCGAAAACAGCATCTAGTGAATTCTCTTCAGTTACCTTTTTAATTCGTGAGCCAATTATGACCGCAATTTCAGCTTCATAGTCAAGTCTCTTTACGTAAGAAGGCGAAATAACATCGCCACAAGGCGAGTTGAGCGCAGTTCTTGGTTTTAAAAAGATAACTGGCTCTTCAGATGGCGTTAAACCAGCGTCTCGAGCATGATCATAATAATTAAAGGCAAGACAAATAATTTTTGGAGGATTAGGAAGTGGGGCTAGCAATTCTACCTCTGAGAGTGGAAGTTCGAATTTTAGATCTTTTCCTGTTTCTTTGACCTCTGGTATCCAGCCTCCAAATAAGAATTCTTTTATCCTCGGAGGGATTGGAATTCCAGTTTCCTCCTGGATTTGTTCTTTTGTAATTATCTTTTTCCCATCGTCGGAAACTATACCGTATGTTTCCATTAAATTTTTGAATCTAACTCTTGCTATTTTCATGAATTTTATCACCTATGAGTAAAAATCGCAGTTGACTTGTCATCAACTTTACAAAATCCATATCTTACAAACTGAAATTGAGTGCCTAAAGGTAAATTTGATACATAAGACTCTGCATATCCTTTGTCTATAACTAGATTATTTTCATTGTAGCTTTCTCCAGTATACAAAGGTAAGGGTTTTAAAATGGTGTATTCAACCATATCCTTATCGGAAACCCACTGAATTTTGGGAATTTTATGACTGACCTCATTTCCCTTGTTAATAGCATGAATGACACACTCATTTGAATCGCCACCGATGCTGTCATTCTTTAATGCATCATTACTTAGAATTTCTATATTACATAAGTCCATTAATCTTAATGTATCTCCGGTTTTAATTCTAATTGCATCATCGTTAGATATATAAATTATATTTTCAACAGCGACCCTACGTTTACCCATATCTACTGTTGGATGGTTCTTAATTTCGACAGTTTCAACACCCAATGAATCAATACATATTCTAATAGGCTTTTTGACGAAAAACAATCTTGGAGATATCGGATCAATTAATTTCCTATTAAAGGATTCTAGAATTTCAATTGAAGGCTTGGTTTCAGATAATGTAATACTAAGAGACATTACAAATTTTCGTATTGCCTCAGGCAGGATTCCTCTTCTCTTCAGCCCCATTAACGTTGGTAGTCTAGGATCATCCCATCTCTGAATTATACCCTTTTCAATTAGCGGAGTAATCTTTCTTTTTGATACAGGTATCCCTTCAAATTCAAGGCGAGAAAATTCGATCAATCTTGGCTTCGGCAAGTCTAAATTATCCAAGATCGCATAATACAGCTCATTTCTGAGTTCATATTCTTTGGTTCTCATTGCATGGGTGACGCCGTCAAGGCTATCTTCGACTGGAGCCGCAAAATCATAAGTAGGCCAGAGAGAATATTTGGATCCTGTCCTTGGGTGATCACCATCTTTGATTATTCTAAAGAGAGTGGGGTCCCGCATAGCGGTATTTAGACTGGAAATGTTGCCTCTATATCGAAGTATAGCAGTGGAGCTGGTGGCACTACCTGTATCGTTACTTCTATCACCGACATAATTTCCATTTACCATTTCATTAAAATGTTGGAGGTTCTTTTCAACTGAATTTGAGACACAATTGCACGCAATAGAATTTATGCGATTTTTCTTTATCACTTCTGGAGCACAGGTGCAAACATATGCAAAATTTTTCTGAATCAATTTTCGTGCATATTCATACAACTTTTCTATATCATCGGATGTATTCTTGATAATGTGTGGTTTTACTCCTAGCCAGTCTAGTCCATCTTTGATAGCATCATAATATTCAACTTTTTCTTTTAATGGATTCGTATCATCATATCTAAGTATCAATTTTCCGTCGTACTTTTTGGCGTATTCTTCGTCTATTATGGCAGCTTTAGCGTGACCAATATGAGGATATCCATTAGGTTCTGGTGGAAATCGTGTTACAACGTTACCTTTTACGGCATCACTCAAATCTGGCAGTTGGAAATCCAAAATATTCTCTTTTGATTTAGATTCCCTTGAAGCATCACTATTTTCATGGTTTGTTATATGAGTTTGAGATCGATCCCGATCTTTACCATACTTATCGTTCTCTCTCATATAATCATTCTCCTTAGATAACAATTCGGAATACAAAGTTTTCTTGTTC
>QCWC01000168.1 GCA_013114705.1 Candidatus Nitrosocosmicus sp.
GAATCTTAAACAAGTTATATTTTTTACAAATTAACATTTCAAAACCATATGGTACTCTAAATCCAGTTTTGGAATTTGGGTAATTATATTTCAAAATATAGAATCCTATACTAGTTTTTATTACCTTCTCGCAATTCCTTTTGGATATGCAAAATACAAGGGATTATACTATCTTATTATTCACGATTGGAACCTTATTAACGGGATTAACTATATCCCAATTTCAAATTGTAAATGCGAGCACAGATAATCAATCTGCTGTTGATATTGAAAAGTCCAATATCGATGGACTAGTTGCAAATAATACAGCAGTTGCAAATACGACCAGTCATTTTGCAGCGCAAGTCTTTATTCACAAGAACTTTACTGGCAATAATACCATTATAGATCAAAATACACCAGAGATAGAGGACGAGTTTCACGATTCTATAAGCAGTTTGATAATTTCAATAGATGAAAACAATACAAGTGGCTACATGGTAGAAGTCTGTGAACATGTAAGCTATGCAGGTAACTGCATGATCCTTGGACCTGGAGATCATAATGTTCAAACTCTGGGATGGTTAAATGATCAAATCTCGTCAATAAGAGCACTATCACCAGAGACCTTAGAACTCAAGAATATTACGCCGGAAGTAATAGTGAATGGATCATAATTAATGGTAATATTTTTTTCTCATATCCATTCATATATTTATTTGATACATATCATTCTTGATAATCTGACAAAAAGATATAAGACATTTATAAAGTAAATTCCCTCAATTATGGGTTCAGAAATTAGGTTATTATTTTCACTAACAGTTACTGTTGTTATTACAGCTTTATTTTCATTAGCAGCAGATGTGAAAGGAGTTGAAAACTCGACTTGGACTCTAGGTGAAGAAATGTTAACAAATAGAACCGAGATTACGGCGGCCATACTTGATGACAAAATATACGTCATTGGTGGGGCAGATTACAGAGCCGATGGAGCAGTAGACACTGTAGAAGTTTATGATCCAAATACCGATCAATGGACTACTGGTGCTCCTCTACCGTATGATTTAGATCATGCACCGTCGGTTGTTTATGATGGAAAAATCTATGTAGTGGGAGGATTCTTGCAAGATAAGATCACAACAGACAAAATGTTAATTTACGATCCTGCGACCAATGAGTGGACTGATGGAACGCCATTACCCGAACCAAGATGCTGTCATGTAGCAGAAGTCGTTAATGGAACCATCTATGCAATCTCGGGGTTAGATTTTGATCATAACCCCACTACAACTAACTTTGCTTATAATATAGAAAACGATACATGGGTGACGAAGAATCCCATACCAGCTCAGAATGGGCCCATCCATCATGCAGCTTCTGCAGTTGTTGATAACAAGATTTATGTTTTAGGAGGGAGGTTATTTGGTAACGGGGTACCTAACGAAATCAATGATGCTTTGACCAATCTAGATAACAATATGCAGTATGATCCAAAGACAGACAAGTGGTCCTCAATGGATCCCATGCCGATCAGAAGGAGCGGGTTTGCTGCTGAATCATTGGACGGAAAAATCTATGTATTTGGTGGTCAAATGGCTGATGGTTCGAATAAGAATGTTGAAAGATATGACCCTCTAACAAACCGGTGGACAACAGAGCCAAGTATGCAGGCAGATAGATCGGGTCTCGCTGTAGCAGCCTATAAAGACAAATTATATGTATTTGGTGGTCAACATCAAGGCCTTCAAGCTTTAAACATAAACGAAATACTGAATCCTGCGAATAATACCGAGAATTCAACAAATAATAATAAGTGAGTTGATGGGATGGCGCATCTTGATCAGTTCAATTCCTTCCTCTGCAAGTAGCAATGATATCTAAGGAACAAGCGGCAAACGGATAAAAACTTCATTTCATAAATGCTTTGTATTAACCAAGTAAACAAGATTTTTTTCGATAATCTATAGCGGTTTTGTTGATATACAAAATCATGCTTTTTCAAAAAGACAAATACATTGTTAAATTCTAATGCAGTAAGAGGCAAACAAAAGAAAATGCAAAGAAAATGAGAGTAGATATAAGGGTCTAGTATCAGGAAGTGGTATCATGATTCAGATGGTATATCTCGTTGATACCAGAAGTAAAGAATCCACGCTCAGGCCCACCTCCAAGAGCATAAATCTTATCATCGAAAGAGACTACACCTAATCCATGTCTAGCATTAATCATAGGTAGTTCCTTGGTCCAGGTATCAGTACTAGGATCATAGCGTTCATTGTCATTGAATGTTCCCTTATTTTGTTCTCCTCCAAGTACATAGATATTGCCATTCAACGAAGTCGCTGCATTTCCACTTCTTTTTGATGGCATTGGTTGAAGATCAACTTCCCAACGGTCTGAAACTGGATTGTATTTTTCGATTAAATCTACATTGTTTAGTTCTTCTCCAATTCTGCCACCTATTACATAGATTTCCCCATCAACAACCGCCGAAGCTGCATGATGGCGAGCAGTGGGCATATTTGATTTAACTGTCCACTGGTTTGTTACAGGGTCGTATGCCTCCGTTGCATTTAAAGCCCTTGCGTAACCTTCGCCTCCATCTCCACCCATTACATACAATATACCATCAACAAATTCTGCATTTGGATATCCTCTCGGAGTAGGCATGGGATTGGCTTGAGTCCATTGATTTGTTACAGGATCATAAATGAAAAGTCTGTCACTCGCAGTCCAATCACCTGTGTAACCACCTGCAACATATAATTTTCCTCCAAAGGAAGCAGCTGAAACATGGTGAAGTGGTAGAGGTAATTGTGCTATGCCCTCTACCCATGTATCGGTTGTTGCATTATACATTTCAACCATACCAACCCCTTCGCCTTCTTCGTCGTATCCACCTATCACATATATCCCGTCATCAATTCTTGCAGCAGTGGTTTCTGTGGTTAAACTAGGCATATCAGCACCCCTAGTCCAGAATGAACTTGAATTTAGTTGTGAAAACGAAAATTGGACCGAAGTCAGAAAGAAAACTGTTGATAGTGGGAATACACCCAGAAAGACTACAAAACATAGTCTTGAAATAGAATTCATAATTACAAATTTTTTTGTTATTTAATATAAAGGATTTGTTGATCCTCTGATTTGAAATTACTCATAAAATAAACAGCAAATATTACAAGATACAAGGAAATAGGTACCGTTACTAGTAAGATATTCTAAAGAGGGTTGAAAAATAGTTGTTAAAAAAATTAAGGTTGTTGTTGGAACAAAACTTCAGCTTGATCCAAGTTTGTATTAACGTTGTTTATAAGATTTTGAACCTCAGTCAATGGAGCTCTATCTTGGATTGCACCTATCAATGTCTCTCTTATCAAGATTTCAGTGGCTTCCATTAATTCTGGATCAAGTGCTGCTAGTGGACCTTCCAAAAATTCATAGTGATCTAAATATGCGGTCTGTACTGATGCTTCAGCACCTACAAAGTCTTGTGCTGCATATTGATTATTTGCTTGAGTTATTAATGTCCTAATTTCATTAATTATTGCTATTGGATCTCTACTATCTGATTCAGCTGTTGCTGCATCACTTTCTTGTGCAAAAACTGAGGCAGGTGAAGCCATGAATAATAACGTGACAGCAGAAAACATCATCACAAATAGAGTACCTAATTTGCTTTTAGAGATTGTATTTTCAATTTTCATTTATAGAAAAGAAAATCATTAAAACAATATAATAGATGTGGTAATTCTCAGTTTATAGAATATGGTCCTTTCTGATAAATTTATTAAGATAATTTACACAAGGAACATAAATTTCAACTATTGGGGCTGATTATAGATATACATCAAAAAATTCATGATGCTCAAAAAAAGAGGAGCAAATTAGAAAACGAATGTCTATTTTTGACAGGATGACATCATTTTATGAAAATAAATTCTATATCCTCATCTTGATACTACTAATAACTTCATTTACTCATTTATGGAACCTTATAGGATTTCCAACTGTTCATGTTGACGAGGGGACGTATATGTTTAGAGCAATGCATTTTTTAATAACAGGAGTGACAGACTGGCATATTTCTTTTTATGATCACCCCTACTTTGGCCCCGTTTTACTAGCAAGTATCCTAAAAATTATTGATTTTCCTTCCATAATAGGGCCAGAAGTTCAGAATTACTCATCAATTTATTCTTCATATACCATCCCACGAATAATTATGGGAATTTTTGCAATCATTGATACATTGCTTATCTATGTCATAACGAAGATCCGTTATGGGAGAAAAGCTGCTATCATTTCAACATTGTTATTTTCTGTTATGCCTTTTACGTGGGCATTGAGGCGGATTTATTTAGAATCACTGTTGTTACCACTTGTTTTAAGTTCAATTTTGATCGTGGTGTACCTGAATTCTTTAAATTCTTTAAAGCCAAAAATTTCATGGATTTTAATCCTTCTCTCAGGAATACTAATGGGGTTGGCAATATTTACAAAGGCACCGTTGGTCGCAATGCTACCACTTTTAATTTTTTATGTATATAAATACAATAGGAAGATATCTCAAACGGCTTTATTTGTTGCCCCTGTAATAATCATTACTCTGATTTGGCCACTTGACGCCTTAATTAAGGGAGAAATCGATCTATGGATGTTAGGTATTACCTCACAAATTGAAAGACAAAATGACTCGATCCTAAACTCTTTGTACGATATTTTCTTGGTGGACCCGATTATACTAACTCTCGGTCTGGTGGGATTGATTTTTGCGATAATTAAAAAGGACATTTTCCTGATCTTGGGAATAATACCATTTGTGATCTTCTTTACCTTTTTTATTTCATATGTAAATTGGTTTTATTTGATTCCAATATTTGGATTTCTCTGTATATCCTCTGGAGTTTTATTTGAATGGCTGATAAGGTATTTTTCCAAGTATAAAGCAGTAACTATTTTGATACCTGTAATAGTAATTGTTTTTGGGGGTTTTTCTACTTTTGCCTTAATTTCTACAAATGTATCATCTTTTCAATTTGAAGCAATGTCTTACTTGAATTCGATACTGCTTGGAAATCCGGAACATCAGACCAGGACCGAAAATATGTATAATAACCAAACGGATATTTCAAACGATGTTCTCCAATACGACGAAATTCAGAATGAAGCAAACTTTGATAATGAATGGACACCAAACAAATCAACCGTAATAATTGCCAG
>QCWC01000169.1 GCA_013114705.1 Candidatus Nitrosocosmicus sp.
CAAAACCCGAATCAAATGAGTGTGCCCCTATAGCACTAAATATTTGGGGATGATGCATTCCCATCGAAAGTGCCCCATACCCACCGGAAGATTTGCCTAACACTGCGCGTTTAGAAACATTGTAGTTACGATCAATAAAAGGAACGATTTCATCCACAACGTAATCTTCATATCTACCTACGGCACTTGAGTTGATATATTGACTTCCTCCTAGTCTATTGAAGCAGTTTACAATAACTATTATCATGTCTCCGCATTCCTTGTCACTAATCAGTTTTTCTAGCCTTTCAAAAATTGATACTGAAAATGGGTCATGCTTCACTGCGGAGTAATTATCATTACCAAATGCAGGCAGTAAATAAATAGTTGGATAACCAGATGAATTACTAATTTTATAATTTTCTGGAGTATAAATAATAATATCTCTTATAGGGGAATCTCCAAGTGGATTATCTTCAAGTGCATTGCTTTCAAAGGATCGATACTCTAACTTTCCTTTCAATTTCTTTATCCATATCCTGGATATCTTTCTTTTATTTTCCTCCGAATGCTTTGTGATAATTTCTCCGATACCACGTCATCATACCTACTTTTTCCCGCTATATTCTTATTAGTATACAAAAAGGGACCATAGAGGTAATCTGTACCTAGTGTTGGCACCGTCGGCTCCATAGAATTTAAGAGCGTATTTAATTCTTGGTTTAAATAATCATTGTTTTTTCTTGCTATAGACTCTTGCTCTTCTGAAAGCTTTTTAAAAATATTGATAAAAACCGGCGGATCAATTTTTCTATATCCGAAGGGTATCAAATTGTTGTTGGCGTCTCTTTCAATTATCTTTGTATCTATGTCTAACCTAGTTCCTGAAATAATTGGTGAAGGTTTGTAAATCGAATCTATCTTCAATCTCCAAGACTCTTGAGGACTAGTTACGGTAGCATCGTAAAAGCCGTCTCTTATTGAACTAGTAGAAATTATGAAATTCCAATTTTTTGGATTTGTAGAATACGTTTTGAATATTTGCTTGGCCAAGGACTTTTCCTCCAGAATTTCCATGTCTATAAACTACCAGTCATTTAATAATAGGATTACGTTTTACAGACCTTTATAATACCTTGACTGGAGATCAGACATTAATAACATCATCTAAAGTGGAAAAAGGCGGAGACCTGCCAGTGGCTGCAAATAATGTTGAATTTCCTTTCTTACCTTTCTCGACGATGAATTCTAACTTTTTGAAAATAACCAACGCAATTTTCCCTCTTTGACGATTATTACCACATGCTTTTCGTTCCTTATCTTGCAAATCCTGTAGAATAAATCTCTTTTTGTTTGAATCTGGACCACCTGATAATTCTACACAAGCTCGCCACAAGGTCGATATTATTGAATGGGTGTGTCGGAGCGATCCGAGATACAATATTTTGGAATGTTTTTGGGTTAGAATTTGGGCAGCGAATTCCATGTCGTCTGTCTTTTTCCTGTATATATTGTAAATGCTCCTTTTTTTTCTTGGGTTTTTTTCTTCTAAATTAAACCAAAAACTATACCCTTCAGGTTCTGAATAAAAACGATGAATATCGTCAATGTTGCTGCCATGTCCTGATCTGTTTGTTTGTTCGATATCTCGATTCAATTTCCAATTTCGGTTGTCATTTAATATTTTTTTTGCCTCAATTAATTTATCGTAATTTACGATGAATTTTTTCCTTCTATAAGTCTCTAACTTGAGCAATATACCGTTATCGACAAGGCTGTTTAGTGCGATTTCATAGTTACTATCATAATTGTTTCCACAGAGCTTTTTTAGCTGATCATCAAAAAGAACGTTATGAACCCCTTCACCAATTAAATTATAGATTATCCAGCGTTTCCAGTTTGAGATAGGCGTCATCTATAATTTCACTCCTTTTAAACTCCTTTTCTTATTCAAGCATTTAATCTTTCCTATTTAAGGGATTACTGATTTCTATCTGTGTCATAACTATGTTATCTTAATACAGCGCAATCATAGATCGAGGACTTTTTGAAAATTCCGCAAAAGGTGATCCCAGTTGGCGTAATTTTGGACTAATGGGTGTTTATGTCTTGATAATAATACTTGTCATTGTATATAGTTGATTTTAATCAAATAATTTGCAAGTTTTATCGTTTAGTCAACGGGCATTGAGAGAAAAATAGCCAAAAACCACTGTATCTTGTCGGGAATAAAATACTTATTTTTTTTAGCAAAGGATATTCTAGTCGAATCATAAACTCAATGGTGTGGATTGAAGTCTTTGATACTCGAGTATATACTTACTATCCACAAACGGTGCCAACTAACGGTTCAAAATAGAAAACTACACTAAAGAATTATCAGGCATATGGGGTATTACACCTCCCAAATATTTGAGATCTATAGGAGTCTGGAAAATAATTTGGTTCATAATACTTTGTTAATTTTTATGTCTTTTTTTCTAGTAAATCGGTTAGGATTAAATTACCAGCACTATCAGCGGAAATCCAATTATAATGTGGTCATCAAAATAGAGTATTAGCAAATGAGTCATTACCTGATCCTTGCGTTATTAACTGGTCTGTCCTTATTGTTACTGATTATGCCAGAGAATGACTCTAGTTATATATTTTCTTACAAGCAACCCTTATCACCTTCACCTTCACCATCGTCATCATCATTTGAAAATATTGTTCACAAGTATGAAGCAAATCACTCGAACCTGTACAAGTGTGATTTCTTAAATTTGTGTAATCAAGAAAATAACATCAGCTTAAATGGAATCTCGCACTCATTTAGTAAGGGCATTGTAGATATTTCGTATCTAAAGATTGATATCGATCTGCCTTTTCCTTAGATGTTAACGACTAGTGTCTATTATGATTATAATTTGCTGCGAATATCTGGACTAGTCTTCTTCAGCATGAGTATCAAATGCTCTAACCTTTCTATAGGTTGAGGATGTAAGTGATATTCAATTCCTTCCGCATCTAGGTGAGCCACTTCGTCTTCGACCCTATCATTTTTAGGTACTCGGCAAATAAACTATGTTTTTCTTGTATGTTATTGGCTATGGTAATTCCATCAGTCGTCAGACGTAGTCCCCTATATTTTTCATAAATCAAGTAATGATTTTCATCTAATTTTTTAACCATTTTTGTGACACTGGGTGAACTGACATTCAGATAATTTGAAATGTCTGCTGTAGTTGCGTATCACTTTTGTTGGATTAACTCGTAAATTACTTCTAAATAATCTTCCATTCTATCAGTTCTAATTTCATCATCTTTTTTTTCGTTATGAGCTATTCGAATATAGTCCAACCGGTTTTCAAAAAGCTGTTTCTTTTCATCCAAACTATATTCGTCTAGAAGCAATCAAGGAGAGTCGATAATAGTAATAAATAATTCTTTCTCTAATTATCGCCTATTAGGATTATTGTAAATATTTCACTAGAAAACATATTCACAGTACTGTTAAATATTTGATTTTTGCAATATTTGAACGGTATTAAAAGAAAAAAAGTCAATAAAAAGAGGAGACTTCATGCATTAAATGAATTTACAGATTCGGAAGTAGAGTATTTTATAAATAAGATTAGAGACGTCAAACCATTTCCAAAAATGAGGGATTTAAAAGGTCTGTTGAGCCCCACCTTATCGTTGGACAAAATTAATGCAATTCTGAAATATCTGGAGAGATCAAATAGGATAATTGTGGACTTGGATGGGAATATAGTCTGGATAAAAGAAAACAATCTAAAAGAGGATTCAGAACTATCTGAAACAGCGAATTTTTCCAAGGAATTTGTAGAGCGATTTGGGAAATTTTAAAAACTAGGATTTTATTTGTAAATATTTAAATCACGTATATTCGTAAATTAACATAAATATGGTAGATTTTTTTAAATCTAAACGAAATAGAAGAATTACTCCAGATGGAGAACCATTGGAAGATGTTGGTGGTGGTGGTGGATTTGGTTTTTCGAGTCCATTAAAGATCGCAATACCTGCAATAATTGCTGTTATTATAATTTTTGTTATCTTGACTTCGAGCCTTAAGATTGTGGAGGCGGGTAACCGGGGTGTATTGCTCAAATTTGGAGCAGTCGATACTTCGGTATCATTAAGTGAGGGGCTGCATTTTGTACTGCCCTTTAGGGACTCCATCGTACCTATGGAAGTTCGAACTCAAAAGATAGTTGAAAGCACTACCTCCGCATCAAAAGATCTTCAAAATGTAGCGACGGAGGTGGCGTTGAACTATCGAATAAACCCCGATACAGTACCAATTTTATACAAAAACATCGGTTTAGATTATTCTAATAGGGTAATAGTTCCGACTATCCAAGAGTCAGTAAAACAAGTTACTGCTAGGTATAATGCTGAAGAACTAATTACCAAAAGAGATCAGGTAAAAGCTGAAATACAAGAACAAATTGAGGCTAGACTAACACCTTATAATATTTTGACTGATACTATATCAATCACTGACTTTCAATTCTCTGATCAGTTTGTTCAGGCAGTAGAGGCTAAAGTTCAAGCAGAGCAAAGAGCACTTCAAGCACAAAATGAACTTCGTAGAATTCAGATTGAGGCTCAACAAACAGAAGCACGGGCATTGGGTGAGCAAAAGGCTAACATCGCTTCGGCTGAAGGTCAAAGACAAGCAAACATTCTCAGGGCCCAGGGTGAATCTGAAGCAGTAAAGATAATTGACGCACAGTTAAGAAATAGCACTGAATATCTGAACTGGCTTCAATCTCAAAGATGGGACGGTAAACTTCCTCTTGTAACAGGTAGTGGTGGTGGTGGAAGTGGCAACAATTTGGGCGCAATCCCATTTATAGAGATTCCATTAGGTGATTCGGAGTCTAGATCTACTGCAAGCTCTGCTCAACAAACAAATAGCTCTGCAAACTCATCAGGTCAGACATCTCCCCCTTTGTCAACAGCTCCCACCCCCTAGGTATAATAACGCATTACAAATTCACACCTTTTTTTTGAAAACTTTAGGATGGCTCAAGATGCCATAAGGAATCTATTTTTTCATTCTTTTGTTTTCGCTGGATTTTTGGTCACTTGATAGGAAGATAATTTCAATGCATTTTACAAATTCTTACCTGGATATTTCAAACTAATTAACGAAATGAAAACGCTTATAATCCTAGAGCATGATATGGATAAAGG
>QCWC01000170.1 GCA_013114705.1 Candidatus Nitrosocosmicus sp.
TTTTGATTCTGATGATTATTATCCATGTATTGCGTAAAAGGATTGTGATCGAGGTCACATTTACAATTGGATATCATTTTTTAATAACGATGTATAACGATGACGATACTAAAAATAATAAATTCAAAATAGAATTGATAGGCGGAAATTATCTTCAGCAGAGCCAGAAATTATAATAAAAAACATAGTAAAGCAATCACAAATGTTTTACAGGAAGTGACTATCATGGATATATTTACATAATTGTTTAGTCAAAAATTATTCTTTTCTCTCTTTAATTGCACTATAACATATAGAAAAGATTACATGTTTGAAATTTATTATTATTTTTATGCTGTATGATTTTTTTTGTATTGATATTGTTGGTTCTTCAAAAAATACTCAATTACAGAATGAGAATATTAAAGAGTTACTAATCGTAATTAAAGATTTTTTATCTTCATATGAAAAAGAAATACAGACTGTATTTACAGGCGACGGAGTTATTATCTGGTTCAAGAAAGAATCTTTATTATCACTTCAACTTGCATTAAAAATTCATAAGGAATTTCCTCAAATAAAAGGAGAGTCTCACTTGGGATTGAAAATAGGAATTGCAAGAGGGGACGCAATTGAAATTGATAGTGCCAAGTCATTAGTTGGAATACCGATTTGGGGTGATGGACCAGCAATAGTTAGAAGTTTATGTGATCTTTGTGAGGAAGGTCACATTTTACTGGATATCAATATATATAAAACTATTATTACAAAACACAAAAATGAGTTAGAACGTCTTTTACCCACTTATCCTAATTACCAATTCTTTCAGGATTTAGGAGAATACTTTGTTAAACATAAAAAGTCTATACATGTATATAATTTTTGTAATAATACACCAAGTAATAATATCCACATTTTTGGAAATAATAATTTTCCTGTAGATAAAAGAGGAATGATTGATAGGATCAACATCGATTCTGAATTGTCTCATCCATTTGACACTTTTTTTGAACAAGAGGCATTACTTTTAAAAAATAAAATAGATCATGGTTATAATATAATTTTACTCGACGAATCAATGAAAAATATGTATTATGCACTTTTCATGCATGCTGTAAAATATGATTCTATAAATACGATGCTCCCCAGTATGTTTCTAAAATATCATTCAAATACTTCTTTATTAAACTACCAAGCAAAATTAAGGAGAGGATCGATTAAAAATAAAGCAGGACTAGAAAGTGTCAGAATTATGGTCATGGAAAAATATAATATAGAAAAAGATTGGGAGAATCATAATACGCGAGAAGCATGCGTCGATTTTCTCAATTGGCATAAAGATTGGGGAGTTACGTTATTACAAATGGAACCATTATATGTCAATGAACTTAGAAGAAATATTGAAGAAAGTACTAATTTTCTATTTAAAAGTATAGATATAGGGTTGTGGAAAGACAAATACCTTATCCAATCAAGTGAATATCAAATGGATAATAAAATGGATAATGGAATAAAGTATAATATGTGGATATCAGGTTCTAATACTATATCTTATGTTAACTGTGAATTATTTATTGATACAATACTTGATCATAATGAAATTTATGAAATAAAATATGACAATTATAACAGAAAACCAGAATTTATAAAATGGAACCATACCTATTGGGAACCAAACTTTAAATAATCATTTATTTTTTGGCTCTGTTAATTTAACGAAAGGGATATAGTTATAAATGTTCTATTTCTCCCAAATGTAATGTCCATAACATGTTAAAAATAGGACCTCCGTATCTGTAGTTCTTTCGTTTGTTAAATTAACAGAACTGACCATCTCATGAAAATTTACTTTTTTCCATAATGTTGTTTCAGAATTTCTTCTTGTTATTACAATTTCATTTTGTACTATTAAATGGACATCAATCTAAAATTTATCTTCACCTAAAAACCAAGACCTTTGATACTGCCAAAATCTCCTGTAACGACACTTGACCCTGGACTAATTAAATTCATAAACTGTTTAAAAATCTCTTCACAACTTTTATCGCCTTGCATTTGTTCCATCTTTGTCATAACTTCATCACGATGTTTGCCATCATTGAAAGTAAATAATTCTATCCACAATTCTTCGTCCTCAGTAGCAGAAACAGTTTTAGATATATTTGTAAATGGTTCCATAGTCCTGCTGCTGTCTAGTTGAAAGACTTCCCAATGTAAAACTCCATACTTTTTAAAGAACTCATTAAATGGTTTAGAAATTGAAACCATTGCATCATGGTTCTTTTTAGGTAATCGGTAAAGGACTATTCCAATATGATGTCCAATATCTTTTTCATTTTCACTTGACTCGCCCATTTTTTTCATTAATTATTTGTGTTTGATTTTATTAAAGTTTCATAGTACAAATATCAAACCAAGGATATAAAATAGAAGAGTTAGGCATGCATGTTATTCAACTGATAATAATGTACCTACAGATCAGGGTTGAAATCATCGCTTGCATTAAATTTATTATAAAAAATATGACTCCAGAAAGAAAAATAGGTCAGTTGGACAGAAATTCTAAAATAATTGAACTCATCTTGTCAGGATATTGATGCATCATTCCATGTCCTCCTCCTTTTATTTGAACCAGCGATGATCCATGAATCTTTTCTGTTATCAACACTGAATTAGCAGGTACTGTTAGAACGTCATCTGTTCCAACAATAGAAAGAGTAGGTAAAGTTATTTTATTAATTTGGTCACATACCCCGTTCCACGTACCAATTGCATTACTCTGTAGGTTTAATGTCTTGTCACTAATAAGATAACTCATATTTTTTAGATTCTGGATAAAATTGTCTAATTGATTAGAATTTTGTTTAGCCCAGTCTTGTGGAAACATAATTGGTATTAACATACTTAGTTTTTCAATTGCTGGAACAGATGAATTACTGATTAGACTCAATGGTTGTTGAACGTCTGGACTTAACGGAACGGACTGGATTCCTCCACACATTGATGCATAAATAACAAGTTTTCCTACTTTATTGGGATGTGTTAGTGCTAGTTCTTGTGCAATCATTCCACCCATCGAAAATCCTAATACATCAGCTTTATCAAGTTTTAACGCATCTATCAAACCAGAAGTATCTTCTGCAAATTGTTTTATGGTAAATTCTTTTAATCCGCTAGTTGTATTTCCTATTCCTCTATTGTCAAAGATAATGACAGTATGATTTGTAGCAAGATTTTGTAAAAATTTTGCATTCCACATGTCCATGATAGAACCATAACCATTTATCATTACAAGTGGACCGCCTTTCCCAAATATTTTGTAGGCAATATCAATGTCACCAACTTTTATTTTGTTTATCGGGATTGTATCTAAATAATAATTGTCAAAAATAGATTTTTGGTTTCCCTTTTCTTGTTGTGCGTATATAGAAGTAAAGGGGTATTGATTTGTTAACGATACCAAAGATAGAAAAAGAAATGCTGTCAGACTAACAGCAGACAAAAATACTTCTGTTG
The DNA here is from genome assembly GCA_013114705.1 of Candidatus Nitrosocosmicus sp. Lineage (GTDB taxonomy): Archaea > Thermoproteota > Nitrososphaeria > Nitrososphaerales > Nitrososphaeraceae > Nitrosocosmicus. The sequence goes on from QCWC01000170.1 coordinate 3,496, forward strand.
CATTTAATTTATTCATAGTAAATAATATTATATAGAATATAGTATAAAAGTTAGTAAGAAACCAAAACTATAATTGGATTATTACAATCACAAAAGTAAAATTGATTTGAAAAATTCAAGGATCTGTTTTATCAATAAATTTAGTCTTTCTTCAGGTATACAATGTTCTCTGTGTAAGTATAATTCCACAATATCTGTTTCAATCTAAATTTATCAAAATTTTTATCCAGACCATCGTACTTTGAACATATAATGATATCTAATTGTATGAAATAGATCCACTTCTTTCCACAATACAAAGATAGAATAGAGAGAGAAATTGTGATCCAGCTATATATACAATTAGATATTATTTTTGTATCTATATAATGATATACGACATGATAAGTTCATAGTCTATTTCAGTTTAAATCCATCTCATATATTTTGACTACAAACAATAACGATAGTATTATATTATATATTCAACCATCCTAAATTAAGGATAATTTTATAATGGCAAAAATCAAAGTATATAAAAGAAATTCTAAATTTATGGATTTGGTCGACTTGGTGGAAGAAATTAGTAGTTTGGGTTTAGTCGAAGCATTGCAAAAATATTATAATCCTCAACTTGAAAGAGAATCTAAAAGTATAGTAGCAGGACCCAGTTTTCTGCAGTTCTTAAATAAATTATTTCAAATTCAAATATCAGCTGGAGATATTATAAGTTTAGAAAGTACAAATCATAGTAAATATTATATGCTCTCTTTATCTGGAACATGGGATGAAATCATAAAACTGCAATGATCTATTTTACGTTGTGAAATAATTAGAATTTAATAAATAGAAAAGTAAAAAAGTCTATATCACAGATCCTCCTACTAAAGGATCTTTTTCTATATCGTATTTTTTTAATTACCTTTGATCCCTTGCGCAACAAGAATAGAATAACAACCAAGGCCACATTTATCACATATAGGCTTTAATCCGTTATTATTTGCACTTCCTATACAACATGGCTGTTTGATTCGTCCCATATGATCTAGTGAAAGTATTGCCCATGAAGGACATTGTACAGGTATTACTCCAATGCCACCCCAGTTGCCTTTCATCAAGGATACTTGTTTTTCGTTATTTGCTATATAATCAGGATAGGACCTCTTTAGTGAAATTATCTCATCTATTACCTTATTACGTAAATCACCAAAAGGTAACCACAAAGGATCATTCTCAATGAAAGGGGTATGAAATTGAAATCCTATTTTATTGATCTTACCTCTCCATTCTTGTGCAAGAGGAATGACAGTTGAATAATTAAGAGAATTAATAGTCATGGTAATCCATATATCCTTCCAAGCTGGTTTTCCGTTACGTTTTGACTGTTTTTCAATGTAATCGAAAATATTTTTACGAGTCTTGGAGTACGAACCTTTGCCTCTAATACTGTCATGAATTTGTTCTGTTCCATCAAGAGATACCCAATAAAAATATAAATTTTCAAATCTCGGCAAAGGAAAAGTACCATTTGTAACAACGCATATCCTTCTTGGCATTTCATCACAAAATACATTTATTATATCTGGTCTAAGCAAAGGTTCTCCGCCTATCAATGTAACTACAAAAATACGTTGTTTTTTGAATTTTTCTT
>QCWC01000171.1 GCA_013114705.1 Candidatus Nitrosocosmicus sp.
TTGAATTTGGTATAATTTTAACCTTGATTAGGACTAAGTCTTCTACAAATAGTAGCTATCCAAAGTAAATATGAATTCAGTAGTAAAATCTTAGAGGATCGATTTTTTGAATAATGACTGCTTTTTAATCATTCATTTTTTAAAAATGAAGAACATATAATAGTATTGTGCCTTTTCTTATTTTTAAGATTGATTTCATTTACATTCATAACGTCATGAAAGGTCTGTTTAAAAAGAAAACCATATTAAAAGATCTAGACCTTCCGAAGGAATTGGATATATTGTCATTGTAGTAATAACTTTTTTCACAAGGTTAATTCACTGATCGAATCCGAAAAACAAAGTAAAAATAAGGACGAGATTCATAGCCAGTTAAAGTAGTCTCTTTTTAGCGTTTGCAACAACAGACAGTTAATTATTCAGGGCTTGTTCAACCATACTATGCTTGTTATATTTTTAATAGCATTATTTATTCCTCAACTTGCAAAACAGATTGAAAGAACATATTAGCACAGAATAGACGACAATACTAATCCAATACGACATCTTTTGATGTAATAGTACAATTGGAAATCAGTACTGGTATATGATCAAATAAATATAACTTTACCAATTCCTAAATATAAAATGAAAAATCGAAAATTATTATCGTGCTATGTATTCTTGGAATCACTCGTTTTCTCTATACTATTCTTGTATCTTTTCTTTTCTGATTTCATTAAGTATATGATTCCCACTACCAGTACTATTTCAAGAGATTTGGCAATTATACCCCCTATACTGAGATCTTCTGGATACGGATTCGGTGAAAGGGGAGGCGGGAAAAAAAGAGTGTATGTATACAAAAATATTAAAACAAGAGAACCAGTCAAGCCACACCAGTTGTAAATCAAAGACTTTTTGTAATATTCCTTTGATACATAGTTCTTATCACTTTTTTTTAAGACTAACTTATCATCAGAATATATCAAAAAAAGGTACATTATTCCATATAGTAATTGTCCGCCTGCAGCTGAAATTAAAAAGATACTATATGCTATCTTTAAGCCAGCATGACCAGGTGTAACTGCAAAATGCACTATTGAAGCACCTACCGCCAAGAACAAAACGCAATACTTTATGAACTCGTCATTTGAAACAGAAGTCAACTGATCTTTTCTACGACTTAGGTACATCCAAACCAATACTGCTCCCACTATAGCAACTACACCCAGCACAGATGCATATACGACGCTACCAAAAATAATTCCAAATGATTCTGTAACGGAAATGTTAAAGACGGCTCTCTCGCAATCGCAGTTCATATTATCATTTAATATCACCCTTTCTGGTGGAATTGTATTAATTATTTGAGATTGCTCGGTTTTCTCGTTATCATCCAAGATGCTTAAAACTACCTGATAATTACCATTTTCAGTAAAAGTATGTGCAACTTCAAAATCTCCAATGTCAAGGAATTTCCATGGAAAAACTGCCAAGCGTTCACCAGTAGTAGACGAGTAAATTTCTACTGAAACTATAATATCATTAACGTCCCTACCTTGGTAATCTTGGATGCTAAACATAATTTTTGAAGGTTCATTTGGTTTTATATATTCCGGATCTGTCTGTTGAAGAATAAAGTATTTTTTACCTATTCCCATATCAGAGCTATTATAATTTACAAGATGTGAAAAATGTCCATAGACAAAATAAGGCGAAATAAAAGGTAAAGAATAAAGGGAATATAATAAAAAGATAATAATCATATTAATTTGAAGTCTTTTTCTAGAATATATCTTAAAGGCGTCAATCATATACTAATACAACCTAATTTGTCAAAATGTATTATAAAACTATGGATAGACTATCGATCTAAAATTTTGAAAAATAATGCGCATAACCAAAATCCATTATATCTTGACGATTGTAGGTACAGCCGTTTTAATTTACTAATTATATAGTATTGTTATTCATAGATTTAATCTGCTTGTGTAAGGATTCGATCCGCGTCTTTCAATTAAACTCATTATAGGGTTGGGCAATTTTCTCTATTTCGGTTTCTTCATCCATTGCTAGAGGCAAATTTGGAATAGTTTCATCATATCAATAACGGTCATCTAAAGCGTGAACTATAGGATCAAGAAATCCGGTAATATTATCATAATCATATTATAAAACACATCATACTCCTCTAAATGAATCTTCAATCATCATCCATTCAATTATCGCGCCCATGAATAGCAATCCTGACACCAACATTATTTCGATTATAAGATGAATAAATGATTTTTTTACAAATTCTCTTTTTAGAATTTCAAATATCAAAATGCCACTTCTAGAGATAGCTATACCATATGACAAGATTTCTAAAATTCCAAATGGTGTCAAGAAAATTATCAAAGGATTTGAATATGATGATACAGCACCACCGGACGCATCCAATATTGAATTAAATACCAAACCGGTTGAAAAACCAGAAATAGTTCCCATTGCAATACCGATTATAGGAATAAACATCACCAACGCGATTTTTAGATTATTAAAAAAAATATCAATTTTATCTAAAGAACCCAATTGATTAATAAAATTTTTCGATAACTCTTTGGAAAAAGATTCATCCATTTTAAAGGAATAGCCAACATAAAACATAAATAGAAAGAAAACCATGGAAAGAAAGAAGAAAAAGATTCTTTTTCTAAAAGTTATGTACACGATGAATTATACTTTTTCCATCAATATAAAAAGTTTGAAAGTGTGCTCCAGTTTTTTGATTAATTTAAGATTTCAATCTATCACCATTCTAAATATCGACCCAAAAATGACAAAATATAATGAGTCAGTGGCACATAATTCATTATGAAGTTTGGATAGATTTACTTTCAGTGGTTTAATAGATATTTTTAGAACCACAGAAATTTTATTCAAAAAATTTAATGAGTATGTCAAGCATACATTACATTTTCTAACATGATTTATTTTAAAAATCAGATCGTTTAATATCATCTTCTATAATTAGCAAAATCTTCGGTAATGACTTTAAATATATACATATTAAAGATATTAATAACATGACAATATTATATCATGCGTACAAGTAAAAAATTCTTAATTGGTATTGTAGTTTCGCTTTTTGTCATTCTGACTAACAGTATTTATGAGTTCTGTAAATGCAAATCCACCTGAATTTTTGGATAACAGGCTCTCAACTTTAATAATAGTTTACCAGAGGAAGAAAAAGTATACGACTTTACAGACGAACCCACTCGAGTAACTTCATTTGTTTTATAAAATTCTGTATTGTTTTGTATTATTTACAAAGTTATATAGCCACAAATGTAATCTAGTTTGAAGGATATTCAAAAAAGTCAATTAAAGGATACAGGCTTGGTTGTTGTTATAGATGTGGGATTCCACGATAAACTGATCTCCATCTTACCATCACCTGTGAAGTTATACAACGGAAAACACATATCAAGGCCTTGTAATTTGGACCACGGGTCTAACGATGAGAAAAAATAGATTTTTACAGATGGTTGATATCTTCTTTCTTATATTTATGTAGAGATGATTTAAATCTGGAATACAATAAAATAAATCTATGAAGCTTATTTTATGTTTTCTTCTTACTATCACATATTTTATTTTTCTATCCTTGAATGTCCTTTTTTTTGCAGAAATACAAAAAGGGTATGGGCATATTTTTATTTCTGATGATGATGCATCTTCCCTGCTTACACTTTTAGAAAGGCTAAGAATTGAAGCCCTATTAGCAAATAATACAATGACAGAAAATGTAACCTATTCAAAAGACCACCTCTTAAAATTAGTTGAAGGTATAGACGACATCAGCGATAGTGAAAATGAGTTTGATATTAGCAGCAAGCAGTTTGATAATTCCACAGTTAATGCTTTGCTATTTGCTAATCTTATTGATGAAGTATTGACAAATTATGGTGCTTCTTTTGGAGTTTCATCTAGTGTCATGACCAATATGTCATATTTATCTCCAAATCTTATGGAGAAGGCGAATAAAAGTGAGGCAGTAATAGATAACGATAGTTATCTGACCTCACAAGAATATGCAAAAAGGTCGTGGGAGATTTATAATTTCAATCTGCGAATATTTGAGACCAATGATAGCAAGAATTTTATAGAAAAACTTGGACAGACTTTGACGGATTTAATACATTCGATCGACAATAAAACTAATCCGTTTAAAATTATGAATATTGTACATACTGAAATTCATCCAAATTTACAATCGGCCTTCAATCTGACAACACTAAAGCCATAACTTTACCATTTAAGATCAATTTATATTCTACAATCTTTGTTTATAATAAGCATGTTAAAGTCATGCAATGATTATGATGCAAAAACTAGGACATCTTTATTGATGGCAGCCTTTGTAATTTTCGTATTTGTTTCTGCTGGTGTTTCTTCAAATAACACAAATAATGGCATGGTATTAGCTCAGACTGAAAGTTATTCTTTTGTTACTAGCTGGGGCACTCAAGGAAGTGAAGAAGGACAATTCGAAGGGCTAAATGATGTTCATGAGTGGAATGGCTCGGTGTTTGTACCAGATTACGACAATAACCGTATTCAAAAATTTACGTCGGATGGTGAATTTATTACTGCATGGGGTACAGAAGGAGAAGGGGATGGTCAATTTGACATGCCACATAGTGTAGATTTTGATTCAGAAGGAAATCTGTACGTTACTGATAAGGGCAATCTCAGGATTTCGAAGTTTACGTCGGATGGTGAATTTATTACTGCATGGGGTACAGAAGGAGAAGGGGATGGTCAATTTCTACACCCACATGGTATAGCTGTTGATACCAATTCAGGGTATGTATATGTAGATGACGCGACGAATATGAACATACAAAAGTTCGATAGCAATGGTAATTTTATAACTAAATGGGGTACAGAAGGTTCTGGTGACGGGCAACTTTCGAGCCCTGAGAGCTTAGCAGTGGATTCACAAGGAAATGTATATGTCTCTGACTTGGACAACAACCGTATTCAAAAATTTACGTCGGATGGTGAATTTATTACTGCATGGGGTACAGAAGGAGAAGGGGATGGTCAATTTCTACACCCACATGGTATAGCTGTTGATACCAATTCAGGGTA
>QCWC01000172.1 GCA_013114705.1 Candidatus Nitrosocosmicus sp.
TAATAATCATTTTGCTGGATTTGGTCCTCAATCGGTCAACGATTTCTTGAAACTGATGAATATGTCAGAAGTAGATTGGAAGAGTGAACTTGAGATCTATAAAAATAAGTCTGGTCAATCAAGTTTATCTGATTTCACTAAATAAGTAAATGCCACATCATTGTAAGTTCCTACATAAAAGATTGTACATACTTTGTATATGGTTTCATCCATATTTAACGACATGGTAGATATTGAGGAAGTGAATGATAAAGATTTATACAAAAAGCATAATGATAAGGAACTCCTCAAAGCGTTTTACTCAATATGAAAGGAAATCTACCAAGTTGATGACGAAGTACTTGAAGAAGGCTTTGCTTTAGATAAATAGACTATAGAAGTATTGAGGGGTAAAATAATGGGTATCCTACTAGATGGTTTAAAGCCCAAGACTAAATCTGCTAGTCTTTGGAAATTGAAGTAGACAGAACTTCTAACATTTTACTGCTTAGTCTAAAAGTCATAATTAGCAATAGCCTTTATCTTATCAAATCAATTCTAGTCAATATTGAGCACTAAAAGATTATGTTTTACTGTATTTTTTATGTTGCTAACATTCTCAATAGGATTAGTTTCAGTTAATTTACCTTTATTCTAGTTACTAATCAATAGTTACATATTTGGTTGAAACCGCGTGGTTTTCCCCATCGTCTACTTATTGATCTGTGGGATATAGTACCGTATGTTATAAGGATTCGGGATCGGATCAAAACATTTTAAACCATTAGAAAATATCGTCTTTCTAAACTAGTTCCAATTTTGAATTTACCAATAAAACAATATTTTGCTGGAATATTAAGTCACTGATTCAATGAATCTATTTCACATTTTCATTCCAAAGCCTTTCTAACAAGTTTTCCCAGACCTTATCTTTCGCAGGATGAGATAAGGTAGGAGTTCAACACAACTTCCAACTAATTTTTTTAGAAACCTGAGATCAATTGCAATAAAAATTTTCGATAGAGATTAGAAAGTGGTGGTTAAAATCATATCGTTTATTGATCCAAATAGTCTTTTTCAAGATTTCTATTTGACTAAAAATAGGAAAAACAATTTTTCTGTAACAGATTTGACATTAGAAAGAACGACAAATTAATACATCACCTATAAATGACGGGTGTATTTTCACGTATTATCTTAAACCCAATATGAGATCAATATGGATGACTACTAGTCTGTTATAATAAGTGACTTCCAAGCTGATATCTTAATAGGGTTTGGGCTGAAATAATTGAGACCAAAAGTCTGTGGAGGGTTGTGGATGGGGAACAGTCAAATCAAAAAAAGCAATCGTATATGCCATATTATTTTTATAAAGCTGTAGTATAACTCGGTGCTGTCCATCATCTGGAAAGATATATTCCAAGTCGAACTTTCCATCTATAATGGATTTCTGTGGAAATTTAAATAGTCTTCCGTCATGATCTGTAATGGTGGCATTGACCAATAAACCATCTTCGAGGAAAAACATATCAGAAGTCATATTTCTAATCTCAAAGTGAATCCGAGTCCATTGATCAATTATGGGAACCTCTGGTTCAAGTTTCATGACAATCTTCAGGTTATCTCTGTCGCTAATCCATGTATTATTATCCATTGTTGATGATAATGAACCATTACTGGATACTTGGGCAAACCCAGGATAGAAAAGATCAGCTTTGAATTTATCATAGTCGTTATTGCCAGTAAAAGAGGATAATAATTGAGTGTAAAAGATCGAAAATAAAGGAATACTTCCTAAAATGACTATAGAGATCACTAATGTCATTCTGAGGACATAGAGAGTCACACCTTGTGTAGGCTTTTTATATTATATAAAATATGTACAACTCATTTACTACTATTCTTTGATTAGGATTTTGCGTAGTTCCGTCATACTCCTGTACAGATGTCAAATCTTTTTCTTTTTGTAGAGAAATATTATTACGACTAGAGTTATCGGCAAAACTATAATGATACCATAGACTAGGTATACGAGAGTCAAAGGCGACAGCAAGCCAGATGAGCTATTTGATACATTCTGAAATTCGGTAGATATGGTATTGGGGTTTTTATAGACAAAGGTACCAAAATCCACAAATGAACTCCCATTTGCAGCGCTTTCAACTCGGATAATAGTTTCCCCAGGTAAATCAAAGGCCAAAGTCTGTGTAGAGGAACCAACCTGTGTAATATCGGCGGTTCTATATATTTCACTACCATTTTGCAAAATGACAAAGTTGTATGGCCATAAATGCAGCCGAGAGTTTTCAGGATATTCAAAAAAATCCATGATAAAAGTGATAGGTTCGTTTGTCATGATAGATACAGGAGTCCACGAGAGCCCTATTTCAACACTACCATCATCTGTAAAATTATAAACTGGAAAATCATCAATCTTGTTTTCAAATTGATCAACCGGATATGATGGAATATTTATAGAAACATTTCTTACATGGACAGTACCTTCCATCCATGGATGAATAGTACAGAAATAATTGAACGTACCAGAATTATTGAATTTGATTGATATAGAATCGCCTGCAGAAAATAATCCACTATCAAATAAACCATCTGGTTTTCCTAAGGAATTGGTTAATAGACTGTTTAACCCTCCCCCCAGTCCACTTGTTACAGTATGTGGCTCAGTATCGTTATTAACCCACCGTATAGTTTCATTTACATTTATAGAGATTTCTCTTGGTTCATACCATTGTCTTGGAGACAAGTTCGTTATATCTACTTCAGGATTTGCAGATCCTTTGGGTATGTTAACGATAGTGCTGTTAGAAACCTTCTCTTGAGCATACAAAAACGAAAATGATGATGGTTCATCAGGTTGTTGGAAATAAACACTATAAAAAGATGACAACGTAAACAAAAATAACAATAATAATAATAACATGTTGAAGGCAATCAACTTGTTTTTCTATAAAAACCATCACTTAAAAATACTAAGCACTCTTACAAAATAATTAATATTATATGTTGACCATATCAATGTTGAATCAATTATACAATTTATTATTAATAGTCCAAAAGTATCGTGTTAAATGATTCATTTTCATGAATTCTGTATTGACACTGATACCGCACATAAAGGCGATGTGTCACAATGGCAATAGAATATCAGGTTCTAATTATAGCAAATAAAAGTTATGAGTTTAAGAATGATAAAATAGTTGTTAGATTTATGCTAATTATATTATACTCGAAATAGTATTACTAAATACAAATACACTTTATCCTCCCATAATTGCTTTTCTCACAATCCAAAACTTTTTTTCATTAGTAGTACGAAGAACCTGTTCTTCCTTGTACTCAAATATATCTAGCTCGTACTGTTTTAAAGTAATTGGTGATTTAGACAATTCTTTTTCATTTGGTGAATAATAGATTACGGAATTGCCGTTACTTCCTCCACATGGAAACGAACCCGCGGCAGTTGTCCAAAAGGTTTCTTTAGTTTTGATGACAGGACAATTACTAATGCGTAGCTTATCAATTTTTATGTTGTTGTTTTCTATGTCAAATTCTATATCAGGTCTATCGACACTATAGACAAAATCAGGCATACTGTTTGAAATTTTAATGTATTCTGAAGAAAACAAGCGGTTGTATCCGTAGCCATTTTCATCTGATCCAAAGCAAAATAACTAGCAGGCAATTGAAAGGTTATTCTCAATTTACAATCAGCACACTTTGTGTATTTGTTTTCGATTGAAAAGATTTTTCTGTTTACATCAAATGAATATCTGGAATTTGAATCCTCATTATTATTATTATTGTTTCCAATTAACTGAATGGAGGAATGCACTAGATCCTTTAGCGGTGGTTGTATAACCGTTATGGAACTTTCATGATACATTTTATTCAAAAAGCCATTTTTTGTTTCAAATGTAATATAAGAAGTTGGATGGTATCGTATTCAATTAATTGAATGTGTTTGTTTTTTTTTTGTAGATTATTTGCTGAGAAATTTTCAATTGAACCTTTTATCTTATTTGAGCTAATTCTAATTGAAATGGGTATACCTTTGTCTTTATAATCATCTTTACTTCCCCTTATACCCGGGTAATATATGACACAATTCTCATTGTCGGTATCAGAATATTTTGAACTCAAACCGTAGCCGTGCTTAAAAGCACCATCTTTTATGCCGTTTATGATTTTCCACTCAATTAATGGCTCTTTGGGAATTCTAAAACTGTGTTCTATTTCATGACTGCACTGGATAATAATATCAATATAACTTTCATTTGAAACCTTTAGGGGAAGACCATCTCTTTTGTGAAATATATGTATATTATTTGGAAGGATTATACCTCCAACATAGTGTCTTATGTTGACAGATAAAACCTTTAGACACTTTATCCAAACTCACATTGAAATATTCTTGATTGTTTCCTAAAAATCAAACTATAAAAGTTTAATCGCTATTGTGGAAGATACCGTATTGTCTAGAGGTTTTTAGGCTTTAAATCTCCTTATAGTTAACAAATTGCCAACAACTAAGGAATCGCTAATTACCCTACTTTTAATGTAATTCTCAAACCTCTTTCAAAAATCAGGACATTAAAACCAGCGCGATTAATGTTTACCAAGCGATTTTTGTCTTTCAAAAAAAGGTCTAGCAAGTATAATATTATATCAATACTTGATTTTCATTCTGTAAATAACTTAAAGATGGAGCAGGTATTGAAAGTTGTTTTTTTAACCAGATATCCTTTATCGCTGCTAGTAATGAATCGATTGTACCGAGGAGCGTCTTTTACTGTACAGACTAAAATCGTCTATTGCCTCAGATATGATGTTGATCTCTCAATAATCCTAATAATATTTACCATCCCTATTTAGTGAAATCAGATAAACTTGATTGACCAGACTTATTTTTATAGATCTCAAGTTCACTCTTCCAATCTACTTCTGACATATTCATCAGTTTCAAGAAATCGTTGACCGATTGAGGACCAAATCCAGCAAAATGATTATTAGATTATTAAATGCTATCAATATATCAGATATATTTGAATTTTCATTTTGTGTTTCTTTAACTTTTTTAGCATATTCAAGCATCTCATTTCTTCTGTCTTTAACTGTTTTACCAAAGTCCTTTTCTGAGATACTTCTATCTCCAATGAATCTGATGTAAATTTGGTCTGATGTAATGACGGAAGGTGATTGCAATTTGTCCCTTATACTCCAAACCAACGACATGTCATGTTCTCTTAGAAATTTATATACATCATCATTGAACCACGAAGGATGTCTTACCTCTAAAGAATATCTGAATCGCTTGTCAAGGTGTTGTACCATGTCCTGCAAGGAGGTAAAGCCTCTCTTTTCTGAAAGAAAAGGAGGAAGCTGTATGAGTAACATAAGTATCTTATCGGTCAAGGGTTCTAGCGAATAGAATAAGGCAGATAAGGGTTTGATGACGTCTTCTAATTTCCTCTCATGGGTTATTATCTTAGGAAATTTTAATGAAAACTTGAAATCTTCTGGAGTCCTTTCTTTCCAGCCCCTAACCGTCGAGCGAGAGGGGATATGATAATATGTGGAATCGACTTCAACAAATTTAAAGAATTTCGAATAATAGGGTAGATAATCTTTATTTTCCATTGTCTCGGGATAGAAATTTCTTTTCCAACCCTCGTAACTCCATCCAGAACAACCAATAT
>QCWC01000173.1 GCA_013114705.1 Candidatus Nitrosocosmicus sp.
AGTTATATGAATTTGGGAATAAAACCAGATAGTGTAATTTGCTGTTATATTTTTTACAACGAGCAAATAACATTAAACTAAATGGCAATTTACTCCTAAATCGCAATTTTTTTGCGTAATCATTTTAATCATGAAAAATAAAATAGAATAAAACTATTTGTCCGTAGCAGGTAAAATAAAATGAAATGTGGCACCATTATCATCATGATTATTTGTTGCCCATATTCCCCCGCCATGTGCTTCTACAATTCCTTTACATATCGATAAACCTAGGCCCGATCCGCCGTGACTTCTCTTTAATTTGTGGTCTATCTGATAAAACTTTGTAAATAGTTTATCCATCTTATTTTCTGGAATTCCTATTCCATTGTCTTTTACGCCGAATAGTACAAAGTATTTTACAGCGGCATTGTCCTTATAACATTGGACGGTTTCTTTTAGTTCAAAAGGGATCAATTTCTCATTATTAATTTTTTCCGCCTCTTTAACCGATACTAATATCCTTCCTCCATTGGAAGGAACGAAATCTATAGAGTTTTTGACTAGATTCACCAGAACTTGCTCTATTCTCTTTTTGTCACAGAATATTGGATGTTGAACTCCTATATCTGTAACTAATTTTACTCTTTTATATGTCGTAAGTGGAATTATATTATTGATCGCATCGTCTATCAATGATTTTGCGTCCACCATTTCTTTTGATATCGTTATTTTGCCTAAATCAAGCTTATACGCATCAAGACTGTCGGATATCAATGATTCAAGATTGACCGCATTACGTCTGATGGTTTGGATGGCCTTTTTATAATATTCATTTAATTCACCCCTTTTTTCTTTTAACATCATTTCTGAATATAATAAGATTGTAGTAACAGGACTCTTCATTTCATGGCTTACCATGGAGACAAATTCTTCTTTCAATTTCTCTATTTCTTTTAGGTTCCGATATTTTGATTCCTCAATGTTAAGCATTTTTTTTAAATCTGCAATGGTTTTTGCCGACAGTTTCTGCAGAGATGATAGAAATCGTAAGGCATCAGAAATATCTGAAGCAACATGGTCTACTAAAAGTACCTCTTGGTGTTGATCCAGTACAAAATCCTTAACTTTTTGATATTTGAATAAGCGGCCTCCTACAATAACGATGGAGTCTTTTAACGGAGGTTGATCTCTTATTATTTTCAAAGTTTTGATCAATGCCAGTAAATTTTCCATCATGGTAATAGAGATACATATGAGATCATATTTTTTAGAGGATTTTGATAACACTGTAGTTAGGTCCGCCAGTGGAAGACTCTGACCCAAAAATTCTACCTTCCAACCCATTCTTGACAACAAGATTGCAAACATTTTTAATCCCACATAATGAAATTCACCTTCTACAACCAACAGTAATGCGGTTCCAATCTTCACATCCCTACTGAATTTAACTTGGTATGGATCTTGTATAAAGGCGGTTATCAAATCCAACGAGATCTGCGTTGCATAATGCTCATCAGATATCGATATCTTATTTTCCTCCCATAACTTTCCAACTAAATATTGACTATAGTAAATAATATTGAAAACGTCGATTACGTTGACATTATTTTTAATTTCTTTAAATATTATCTTATCTGCTTGATCTTTATCTCTCATTATTAACGCATTTACATATTCATTTGAAATTTTTTTCAAATAGGGAGATAACAATTTATTAATTTTCAATCAAGTTGTTCATTTGGTATTTATAAAAATATTGATGTTTCAATATTCATGGATGTGACTGATGTTTTATTGTTACAATTCTCTTCTCCGAGTCTTTTAACTTAATAAATAATTTTTCCCTGCTCATAAAAGATATTTGTAGTAAATGATCATATTCTGTAGGAATAAACATCTCAATTTTGTTATTTTAGATGCATTGAGTTCATCGATTGATGTCATATATTCCTAATGATCAATTTTTCAAAAGACTCAATTTCAAAATTATTTGTCATGATAACTAATACGATTACCCTGTATTAGGGTTCTATTCAACCTTGAACCACATCCCCACGCGCCCAGACTGTTACTAACTATCATGACATATTCCTCGATATTAAACACTAATTTGCATAATCTAATCAAAGAATTCGTAATGCAATTGGATGTTATAGAATCCTACCAGTTTATTATCAATTCTCTAACAATAGCGGGGAATTAAAAATGCTATGATGTTTAAACAATAATTCTATACATACAATAAAACATTTTAGTCCTGTTCAATCTCAGGTTTCATGTAATGTCTGGCAAATACAAAAAAATAGCTGTAGTGACTGGAAGCTCGACAGGCATAGGCCTTGAGACATCTTTGGCACTTGCTCGAAGTGGTTTTCTAACTTGTGCAACCATGAGGGATTTAAAAAAGTCAATTGATATAGAAGAGATATCTAGGAAAGAAAATATTCCAATAAGCCTATTTGAAATGAATGTTGATGATATTAATTCGGTAGATAAAGCAATAACAAAAATAGTAAATGAATATGGTCGAATTGATATCCTAGTTAATAATGCTGGCTATGGCTTGTTTGGAGCATTGGAGGACTTTACAATGGAGGAGATTAAAAAGCAATTTGAGACTAATGTTTTTGGTGTTATGAGAGTAACTCGAAATGTTCTTCCAACCATGAGGCAACAAAAAAGTGGTATAATAATCAACGTTAGTTCTATGTCGGGATTGGCGGGAATACCTTCTCAATCTGTTTATTCTGCTACAAAGTTTGCCGTAGAGGGAATGAGTGAGGCTTTATCTTACGAATTAGAACCTTTTGGGATCAAAATGATACTAATTGAGCCTGGAGTAATAAACACAGAATTTGTACAAGATTTAGTTTTGCCGTCAAATAAATATGGAGTGGATAAAAAAGGAATTCAGTATAATCCATTTGGCGATGATAATAAAGGTGCTTCGTTATCCTTTTACAATGAGACCATGCAAAGATTCTTGACATTTTACTTTAATGCAATGAGTAAAGCTCCTCATCCGCAGGTTGTTGCAGATGAAATAATCACTAGTATTGGAATCGTCTCAAATGAATCGAATACTTCTAGTCCTCTATTAAGGATAACCGTTGGAAACGATTCAAAAAAATACTCGAGGCTTAAAAAAGAACTAACTGATAATGAATTTCATGCATTGTTAAAAAGTGATCTGTTAAAATAGATGAGAACTGCATTAGTTAGTATAATGAATTAAATACTTTTTATAACTTCTAATATTGAAACATCTTTTAAATTGTCACTTAATGCAGTTAACTGAAATTTGAATAATTTATAGTTATGATCCATATAAGATCCATATAAGGAACTTTACCCGTCTTCTTTCGTTATGCTGATTTAGTTATTGTTTATTGGCAACGAGAAGTTCGATAATCTTGTTTATCTTCTTTATATCAGCGCCATAAATTTTTTTAATATATTCAAGACCCAAGAGGTGATCCTCTTCTGAAAAGGCTTGTACTCCATCCTCTGCTATTACGATTTTCAAACCTCTTGTAAAAGCGTCATATGATGTATGTTTTCCGCAAATATGTGTGTGTACTCCTGTAATTATTATCGAGTCAGCACCTTTTCCATCATATACTCTGGCTAAACACCTATCCAAGTTAGTTCGATCAAATGCACTGTACGTTCTTTTTGTAATTACTGTGTCATACTTTTGTGGTTTCAATTCATCAATGATTTGTTGTCCGACTGTACCTTTCATTGCATGGGGTCCCCATAGCTCTAATTCATAACTATCAGTAGGAAGGTGTTCATCTACACAATAAAAAATGGGAATTTGATTAATCCTGGCTATATCTAACAAAGTGCGAATATTTGGAATTATTTCTAATGCCCTTTCACATTTTAAACTACCCTTAATAAAGTCATTTAACATGTCCAATACTAAAATTGCGTATCTAGCCAGGTTTTTCCCACAGTGATAATACTTTTGGTGTCAGATATTTTTCTTTCTAATACTAGTGATGTGCAGATCTTTGATGTTATCGGCTATACTTGATTTTAATAAATCTTATCATTAATTAATATCAATGTGAATATTGAGGGGGATGAAATATGCTCCAAGAGCATTGTGAACCTCGACTTAATTTCAATCCCGTTAAATCCTTTACATCCCTTTTGTTATAACAAAATCCGTATTTCCATTAGAACCCTATTACCACTAAAAGCTTAATCTCCATGGCACAGTATTGCTGAGTAACAATAGAAATTGGAACGATGTCATAAAGAAAGAAGCAAGAGGCTTAAATGACGCCGACCTCGGCGAGGTTCAAGAAGTTAGACAAGATTTTGTTTACAAAAACTGGTATAGTCGATAAAGAAGTATAATCCATTCCAATGAATCTTGTAGAAAGTTACGATGGAAACAAATTGAGGTTTAGAGTTACTAAAGAAGAAGCCGAAAATCTTTATAAAACAAAAGACTAGATATCATAAGTCTATCATTCCATCTTTTTAAATTAACATATTTGCATTTGCTATCTACTTGGATTATTTTTTTGTCTAAACTTTAGATATGTATCTGTTTTATTAGATTATACAACATATCCTGAAGGTATATCGGAACCCTATTATCACTGGAAACAAGATTCCAACGATTGATAACTATTCTTAATTAATGGTATTGCTAGTGACCGTAGAAAGTATTTTTTCATGAATGATGAAAAAGAGGGGGACGGGTTCCTTCGTCGTCCATATATTATGTTAGTATGAAAGATAATTTAACTTTAGAAAATTTGAATAATTTTACTGATAATTACATGCTAATGTTTTCAAGAATGATTCCTATAAGCGGGTCATTATAAATACATCATATTGGTATATTAATCTAAAAACCCAATAATTGGCTCTGTTCAGTTAACAGGTTTTAATTCCTTATTATGATAGTCGACAAACGGGTTCAACCAGTTTTTTACATGTTTTAGGTTGCAGTTCTTTATTCTGCAGGGAAAGTAATCATCAAAATTCTCTGTCCTATCCTTTATGTA
>QCWC01000174.1 GCA_013114705.1 Candidatus Nitrosocosmicus sp.
ATTAATGATTTATCAATAGCTGAAAAAGAACAAGATCTTCCAAAAGAAATTAAGGAAAAAAGGAAAAAAGGTCAATTACGCACTGGTCTTACAACCGGTACATCAGCGGCGGCTGCTACCAAAGCTGCTTTACAAACATTACTTGGAAAGGAAATCTATGAAGAAATTCAAATAACCCTTCCAAAGGGCAAGATAGTAGAACTGCCAATTGCATGGACGAGAGTAGATGACTCGCGTGTCACCTGTTCGGTGATCAAAGATGGCGGGGATGATCCAGACGTAACTCATGGAGCTGAAATTTTGTCCACAGTGGAGTTTACGTCCGAAGCCGGAAGTGTACAAGTGAAAGGTGGGATAGGGGTGGGAAAAGTAACTAAACCAGGTTTAGGATTGCCTATTGGTAGTCATGCCATAAATCCTGTGCCCTTAAAAATGATAAAAGATTCCGTGGATGAAGTTTTAAGCAAGAACATCGATTCAACAAAATCATTTGGAATTGCTATAACTATTACCGTTCCTAAGGGCGCCGAGATAGCTATAAAAACTGACAATCCTCGATTGGGAATTATAGGGGGTATTTCCATTCTAGGAACTACCGGAATTGTATTACCTTATTCTACTGCTTCTTTTGCAGCAGCCATTAGACAGGGATTGGATGTCGGAATTGCTCAAGGAGCAGATACTTTTATTCTTACAACTGGGGGGAGAAGTGAAGATTTTATGAAACATCTATTTCAAGAAAGATATCCTGAACATTGCTATATTCAAATGGGCGACTTCGCTGGCTTTAGTGTGAAACAGTGTCATGATAAAGGTGTTAAGCGGATCTTCATTGGCGGATTTATTGGGAAGCTTACAAAAATTGCAATGGGCGTAAAACAAACCCATGTAAGAGGTTCCCATGTGAGCATGGATTTCATGGCAAGATTAGCCGAGGAATCGGGTGCAAATAAAGAACTTGTTGACTCAATAGTAAATGCAAATACTGCCAGACATGTTTCTGAAATAATTGATTCAAATTCCATTGTAGGTTTTTATGACCTAATTTGCAGAGAGGCTGTTAAACAACTTAAAAATTATTCTGGCAACCAACTATTGATTGAAGTATTATTATTCGACTTTAACGGAAACGTGGTAGGCAGATATCCAAAATAGCGTTCATGTCTATTTTGAAAATGAAATAAAATTGAGGTTTGCTTGGTTTTTGAGTAAAGAAATGCTGGTGGAGGTGGATTTTCGATATTGTCGCTAATGGTACACATTCATAGTTAGATTGGCTTGTGACAAACTTGATTTATCAAGCCGGCTGAGAGTTTATTTGGCAAATTAGAAATATATTATAATGTTAGTACTAATTGGATTACCTTAGGAATAATTCTGCCATGGATAATATCAATACTAATTACAAAACAGCCATAATAGCAATCACAAAGAATGGTATTGCTATTGCCAAACAAATTCAAAACAGAGTGAATGATTCAGATATTTATGTTCCTGACAAATTTAGGACCTCTGAATCCAAGATTATATATTTTGCAGAACCTGTATCTCAAAAAATAGGGGCATTATTTGGCAACTATTCGTCAATTATTTGTATATTTTCACTTGGTGCAGTAATCCGCTTGATTTCTCCATTTTTACGGGATAAAAAATCCGATCCTGCCGTAGTCGTTATTGATGATACAGCAAAATTTGCAATTAGTGCTCTATCTGGACATTTGGGAGGTGCAAATGAATTAACTTTGAGAATTTCTGGGATGCTTAACGCTATTCCTGTGATTACTACTGCGGCAGACGTAAACAATACCATTGCAATAGATCTGCTTGGAAAGAAATTTGGATGGACCATCGAAGATTTAAGAAATGTTACAAGGGTTAGTGCAATGATGGTAAACGAAGAGAAAATAGGTGTTTTTCAGGATGCCGGGGAAAAAGACTGGTGGGATATGGATAAATTACCCAAAAACATAAAGTTAGTAACAAATCTATATGATTTATTACAGGACGAGATTAAAGGAGCTATTATAATAAGCGATAGGATAATCACCAATGATACTGTACTAAATAAATCAGTTCTATATAGACCAAAAACTTTGGTTATTGGAGTGGGACTTCACTGGAATACTACTGAGGAAACTATTCAAACAGGAATCAAAAAGGTCCTAGAAGAATCTAAGCTTAGTTTTGGTAGTATAAAGTCCATTGCTTCATTAGATAAGGGAAAACGTATAAAGGGATTAGATGATTATTGTAAGAACAATAATTTTCCATTGATTCTGTTTCCTAGAGATGAATTAGATAAGGTAAATGTCCCAAATCCGTCAGAGATAGTAGGAAGGTTTGAAGGTACCTCGAGCGTTGCGGAGGCCTCCTCTATAGCGGAATCTAATGGCAATCTCGTAGTACCAAAATACAAGTTTCCACCGGATTTGACTGTCGCAATTAGTAGGGTGCAAATGGAATGAAAAAGGCATTACTTATAATTGATCGAGGGAGCAAGATGAAAGAAGTCCAAGATGAACTTCAAGAAACGTGTTACCTAATTAAGGACAAGACAGAATATGACTACGTGGATTATTGCTTTCTTGAGGTGGTTCCACCATTTATAGATGAAGGAATTCATAAATGTATAACTCAAGGAGCAGAATCTATTACGATTGTTCCATATTTTCTGTACCCTGGAATGAAACTTAAAGATGCAGTCAAAAGATCAGCACTGATAATCAATTCCAAGGAAACGAAAATGGTTATAACTAAACCCTTATCATATCAGCCTACAATTTCTGAAATTGTACTTAGTCATGTTCAAAGACTAACGAAACAAGAAGGAACAGAACTTAACAAAAATTTCTGTTTGTTACTCATAGGGCATGGGAGTAGTGATAAAAGGGCTAGAGAAGCTTTTTTGTTCACTGTACAGAGCTTGAAAGCAGTTTACAAAAATGTTAAATTCTGTTTCCTAGAATTGGAACCCCCAAATATCGAAGAGGGTATTAAGGATTGTATTGATACAAAACCCGACAAAATAATTGTGATTCCGTATTTTTTACATAAGGGTATACACATCCAAAAGGATATTCTGGTAGATTTAGAAAAGGCACAAGAAAAATTTGGATTCAAAAATATTTCTATTACTTCACATATTGGAGTTAATTCTTCAATGGTCGATTTGGTAATATCTTTAGCAAGGGAGGCCGAGACAAAAAGTGGATTATTTTAGTAACAATACCGAGGATTATAATATTGGTAATCCAACTACACGTGACATGTCTAAACGTGCTTTTGGTATTGAAAAGCAAAGTTTCGATATAATTGAATCAGAGATAGGTAAACATGATTATACAGAGGACCAGTGGACCATAGTAAGGAGAGTAATTCATGCAACTGCAGATTTTGATTTTGCACGGTCAGATCGAATAATTTTTTCTAAAGATGCTATAGACTCTGCATGTTTGGCATTTTCTAAAAATTCACGTATCGTTACGGATGTAGAAATGGTATTGCACGGGATCAATAAGAAATCTATGTCTGATATCGGTATTGAGGGTGTTTGTATGATTAACGACCCTAAACTTAAAGAAATTTCAAAAATATCTAATAAAACAAGATCGGAATTAGCAATGAGGGAGTGTGCAAGACAGATAGACAAAGGAATTGTAATTATTGGTAACGCGCCAACAGCTCTATATGAAGTAATATCTATGATTGAGGCGAAAGAAATATCTCCCCTATTGGTAATTGGGATTCCAGTGGGGTTTGTCTCTGCAGTAGAGTCCAAGAGGGATCTTTTGAATATAAATGTCCCTTTTATCACAAACACTGGAAGAAAAGGAGGTAGCTCAGCAGCGTCATCGATTATCAATTCGTTGATGTTAATGTACTTGTCTAGGGGAGGTAAATAAACAAATTAGTAATTTTTGACAAAGGGGTGGAATCATTTTTTTCTCATATATTCTAAACAACTGTATGTAAAATTTTTAGATATATGTGAATTAATAAAATGAATGTGCATATATGAGGCAACACAATTTTGTTCACTAAATCCATCTTTTCCGTCTATTATCCCTTTACCTTTTTTGAGGCGATATATCATCTTAATATCTTTGCATTGAGGTATCACCATTGAATAGTGGAATTCATGACCTTTGATTTGTCTCATGCTTTTTAAGAAAGATTGATTGTGAATCAATTGACCTTCTGTGTAACCTAAAGTCAATTTACCAGTCATCAGGGTATCCGCGTCGAATATTCCTGCCATCTTGTATTTTCTCTTTCTGTTCTCAAATCCAGAAATTGATTTCGTCAAATACATTAACCCTCCACATTCAGCGTAGATCGGTATCCCATCATCAACTAGTTTCTTTATTTTCTTTCTCATTTCGGAGTTTTTTTCAAGTTTATCCGCAATTACTTCGGGAAACCCTCCTCCTAAAATAATGCCTGCACATTCTGGAGAGATACTTGTATCAGCGATAGGACTGAAAAACTCTATTTGAACTCTTTCAGAAAGAAGGTCCAAGTTGTCTTGATAATAAAAATTGAATGATTTGTCCAATGCTACAAGGATTTTAGGTTTTGAAGCATGCTGATTAATTTGTGATTTATTCTCATCGAATCCGTTAGAAAAGGATTTCGTCGTATTTGATTCATGAAGCGTTGATTTATGATGCTTTTCGATAATTTGAATCAGATTGTCGTAGTCAATATTCTCTGAAATCGATCTGGTTTTCACAACTATTGATTTCTCATCTTCTGAATTTAGTTCCATACCGGGGATTAGTCCTAAGTGTCTTTCATGGTATGTTAATTTCTTATTGTTATATATATTACCTATAATAGGTAATTTGATGCTAGAATCAAATGCATCGGTAACAAATTTCAAATGTCTTTCGCTTGCTAAATTGTTCAAGATAATCCCAGAAATTTTGATATTTCTACTAAACTTTATAAAACCATATACTATTGCTGCAACAGATCTGGCCGCCTTCCTTGCGTCTACAACTAGTACTACT
>QCWC01000175.1 GCA_013114705.1 Candidatus Nitrosocosmicus sp.
AACAGGTATCAATATTTGCTCTGTTTCATGATAATGTACTGTGGTTATTGACCCGTCAATAAATTCAACGAAATATGTCTCTTGATCTTGACTATTAGATTCGTTAAATACCTGTCTCATAATTACCTTTCCATCAAAGTATAAACGGTTGACTTCCCTAATAGGGGAGTCATAGAGATTTTTTTGGATCATATGCTTGATCAACCCTTCAAGAATTTAATCTAATAGGATAGCAAGAGAGTAGGAGAGCAAAACATGGATAAAAATAAAGTTGATTCAGGTATCGATTATTACATTTAAAGATGATTTGTCAACATTTTGATGACTATTGATATGTCTTTTGAGGTAAGAATTTGAAAAGGTCCGCTGGAAATAAAAACAAATATCTATATTATGAGAAGTGATCATAAATTTTTGAAATCGAAGCGAGGTCACCAAAAATTACCCTTATCTGAGCAATCTAGTTCTGCACCACATTTTGGGCATCTAAGATGGCAGGTAGATAACTCACCCATTATTGTTCCACATCTAATACATTCTACTTTGTGCTTTTGATTTTTCGCCCTGTCTTTGACTCCGTAGCTTTCATTAACCATCTCCCATTTGTTTAAAGGACTTTCTGACTAATATCTTGTTCTCAATTCTATTATCCATAGATACTTTGGCGTTTTTTAGAAGTTAAATTGGCTCTACATTTACTAATAGAAATCCAATATCAAACCATACTCAAAAGTCGAACGAAAGTTGACGCTGCAGTTATATGTAAAGACTTGATCCGTTGAGGGCAGTTTAAACAAGTATTAGATCATGATCCTAAATATTATTCTCACAATATTTATCTCATTGAAGTTAACTTTGGTACACTATCATAAAATCAACAAAAAGCGTTCTGTCATTTCAAACTAACTCGATAGCTGCATTCGGTACATACATCAACGGATATTAAAACTACATGGGGTTTTTCATAATAGTATTTTATTTTTCTTTCGATTATTTTGCTGCATAAATCACACTTGACATTTCGATAGAAATCATCAATTTCTATTGTCATATCACTCAATGGGAATATCTAATACTTGAAATTTTTGATCGAAAACAAGGCTTTCAAGGTTCAAGATGATTGGCTCTGGAGTTGAAAGGAGTCTTTCTCCTTATCAAAAGGGGGGGATTTCCATCGAGGGTGTCGGTGCGATATTCATTATTTCAAAATATATCCTATAGGCGTCGAAATATTAAGTTGATAAACGGATTTGACGATCAAAGTCACAAAGTGCCAAGAATTTAAAAATCTCTTCGTTAAGAATTCTTGCTTCAAACTTCATACATTGTATACTGAGTTATTTGTATTTTCGTAATTTAACAACATAGCTTTAATTATCCTTCCTTGTAGGTAAGTACAGGAAAAGATGAGCCTGTCAAAAACAGATTATGACATCATTGTTGCTGGCGGTGGGCTAGCAGGACTAATAGTAGCTTCTTCCGCAGCCTACTATTCTAACCAAAGATTAAAAATTTTAGTGATAGATAGGAACTCGATAGACATCCAAGGTAGAAAAACCATATCTGGTTGGATTTGCGGAGACGCCGTTGGAAAAAATACGGTAGACTATATGACTAACAGAATTAAGATTTCATGGGGTTTTCCTGAAATAGAACACCCAGTAAAAGGTGTAGTTGCATTTTCACCTGATCATGAAACCAAAGTGTCTTTTGATGGAGAAGGGTATATTCTTAATAGAAAACAACTTCCGCAAAAGCAAATATCAGAGGCTTCTAAATTAGGAGTTGAAACAAAGAGTAACATAATAATTCGCAAATTAATTACTAATGAAAATTACGTAGTCGGTGTAGAAGGAGAAGATTCCAAGACCAGAGAGATTTTTAAGAAAACTGCAAAGGTTGTAGTCGACTGCACTGGCGTAACTTCTGTTTTGAGGACCAACCTTCCCATAAAATCACACATTCAAAAAAAGATTGATAGAAATGACTTAGAATCCACGGGGCGTTATATTTATGACTTTGATACAGAAGGTAAAGAAGACAAAACGTATTTTGATCCAGACTATTGTATAATTCATTTAGATCAAAAACTGGCCCCCGGTGGATATGGTTGGGTATTTCCAAAAGGAAAATCCAAAGTAAATATTGGATTGGGAGTCCAACAAAAATTGTTTGAAAAGGCAAATAAGGAATTGGGTAAAAAAAGAGATTTAAAAAAATTGATTGACGATTATGTTGGTGCAAATCCGGTAATAAATAATCCGAGATTATCAAATGGGATTGAAGACCAAGGCAACGAATGGGGAACATGGCAAGTTTCAGTAAGAAGACAGAATGATTGCATGGTTGCAAATGGTTATATAATGGTCGGTGATTCAGCATGGATGCCAAAACCTCTTGATGCTGGTGGGATAGGGCCTGCTATTATTGCTGCCACCATCGCAGGAAAAGATGTAGTACATGCAATTGAGGCAAATGACGTTTCAGAGAATGGTCTCTGGCAATATAACAAGAATTTTATCAATGAATATGGTTATAAGACAGCCGGGCTGGAGGTATTTAGAAGAATGTTACAACAATTAAGTAATGATCAAATAAATTATGGAATGAAACATTTTCTATCAAAAATGGATATCGATAAGATCACCAACGGGGAACATCCAGAATTCAGCTCCCTAAGCAAGTTAGGTATGATGATAAGAGGTGCATTGAATAAAAAATTAGCAGAAGATTTAAGATTTACTTCCAAAATGAATGAACATTTAGTGGTACATTATAGAAATTATCCCGAGACGCCTGCCGGTTTCCCTGATTGGTCAGCGAAATTGAATTCTTATTTGACCGAGGCTTTTTCAAGATTTTCCTAATCTTGAAAAACGTTGGTCATTTTCAATGAGATTGAATTTTTTATTTTTTGCTGTCTCAAATATCAGATTTATTTTCAAATCTATTTAGAAAATCAGTTCTTCTTTGTTCTTCAGTCATAGTAATTCTCACATCTTCAATGATCCTTTTTCCAACATCAAGTTTTTTTCTAACTCCAGGGACTATATTATCATAAAATGAAAAAGGATAAATTTGATCATAAAAAGATTGTATTATTGCAAATAAGGACAAAGAAGTCTCAATATCATTTCTCCTAAGATTATCATAAATCATTCTCTTGATCTCCCCAATGCAATCCAAAAGACCTGTCAGGTAGGCACCATGAGAGACCTCTAAATCAAGATGGCTACTAATCTTTGGTTTTTTTTCGACAATTTCCTTTAGAACACAAGCTTCAACATACTCTTGTTCTGCGGGCCAAAGATAACGATCTAAATCAGAAATTACAAATTTCTTCAGATCCCTGATTAGATTGAGTGCCTTATCAATCAAATCAGTTGCCTCTTGAATTTTGTTACTATGTAATAAAATAATAGCCTTACTACAAGAAGAAATTATTTCTCTATTTTCTTTGATTAGTTTTTCTCTACTTGATTCTACTTGCTTCAAATGGCTTGAAAATTCATTTAAAGAAGACTCCATCGATGAATAATCTATTTCCAAGATCATATAGAATCTTGAGACACAGATTATAAATACTAGCTTTCGTATGAGAACCAATTTATTGCATTAGTATTGAAACCTGAAATACATGACCAATATTCGGCGAAGCAGGGGATACAACTTTGAACATAAATTGGTAAAAAAGCTGAATAGCGGAGATTGGATTGCAAGAAGGTTAGGAGGATCCAGTACTGGTTTACCAGATATTGTGGCAGTAAACAACAGATTGTCAATTTTACTAGCCATCGAAGCAAAATCAGCTACTGGTAATAGTATTTATGTACCGCCCGATCAGATAGTGAGATGCCACATGATTACTAAAATGTTTGAGGCATACAATGAGAAGCACATAATTTTAGCTTTTAAATTTATGAGAATCAAGAGACAAATAATAGCTGGAAAAACTAACTATGTTCCTAGAAAAACAAAAGAGTATTACAAAATATTAAAGTTCAAGAAGACACCCAAAACATATCCAATCATAAAGTGCAATTATGAAGGGGATACTTTTGCAATTCATAATGCTAAGATTCGAAAAGTAAATTTGAAAAATTTTCAAATCCCGTGAATATGGATAATTCTTAAAAGATATGACTGATTGATAAAGATTGTTGACAGATGTTCTTTGGAGAGAAGGGTGGCTAAAACCGTTATCTATTGAATCATTACCAAACGATTCTTGCTCGGTTTGTAAGAAGGATTTTGAGAATTTAGACTTTATAACTTCATGCGAGTTCTGCGACATAGGATTGTCCCATGACAGTTGTTGCAATAGTCATCTAATTAAATCTCATATCGACCAAATAGAGGCAAAGATCGAGAAGCATAAGGAAAAAAAATTACATTCCTTTCAATAAACACAAAAGAATCCAAGTCGTTTTTTAATACTGGAGGGCCATAAATAAAATAATGGAGACAAAAGAAAATCTTGATAGTATTAAAGGGTTTGAACCTATATCATCGGATCAAATGTATCAGATAGAGAACAATGGCGAAAATGAATTTTCTATGAAAAAGATTTTGATGATGGAAAACGCTGGCTCTAGAATAGCTGATTTTGTAATTAGCGAGTTTGGTGATACTATTTTAAATAAATCGATTATAGCAGTTTGTGGTAAGGGTAACAACGGAGGGGATGCACTTGTTGCCATGCGTCACTTGTCTGGATACATTTTAGCTAAAAATTTATCAGAGAAACCACCACAATTGGCTGTAATCCTATTGTGTAGTCCAAACGACTTGAAGACTAGCGAGGCCATCTCCAATTGGAAAATTATTGAAAAAATTGACTCTATTAAGACATACACCATGAAATCATGC
Organism: Candidatus Nitrosocosmicus sp.; assembly: GCA_013114705.1. Lineage (GTDB taxonomy): Archaea > Thermoproteota > Nitrososphaeria > Nitrososphaerales > Nitrososphaeraceae > Nitrosocosmicus. The sequence continues at coordinate 4,870 of QCWC01000175.1, forward strand.
ACCTTAGAGGATATCAAGGAAAGAATAAAAACCTCAGACATAATTTTGGATGGGATTTTTGGTACTGGTATAAAAGGAAATATTAATGAACCCTATTCTAGTATTATTAGTT
>QCWC01000176.1 GCA_013114705.1 Candidatus Nitrosocosmicus sp.
AAGCACCTAAAGACATGGTATTACCTGATGACTTTTATAGCACCACGAATAATTCAACCCAAATTTACTTTGACAATCAGTGGATAAGCGTTGAAAGAATGATGATGGATAAATGCATTGTGCTTGATCCAATCTCAAAAAGGGCCGCATGTAAAACAAATCGAGAGGTAAGAAAAGGTGATTTGGTTGTGACGGGTGAAAGAGGGATTAAAATTGTACCTCAGGAAAGACCCAGGGAAGGCGTAGATATTTTTCAATTCATGAGTAGTACTAGTTCCAGCGAACGTCCAACACAGCAAATAGCAAAAAAAGTTGCGTTAGACATCATCAAAACCAAACAGGAATCAGGTAAAATAATAGTAGTTGCAGGACCGGTCGTGGTTCATTCAGGGGCTTCGGATGTTTTGGCAAAAATGATCAGAATGGGATTAATCGATGGAATATTGGCAGGCAATGCATTAGCCGTACATGATATAGAAAACGCTTTGCTTGGCACATCTTTAGGTATGCATGTGGACGATGGTACTCTCGCAGTTAGAGGACATCGAAATCACATGTCAGCTGTGAACGAGGTTTTTAAGGCAGGATCTATCAAATCAATGGTAGAAACCGGGACCCTTACTAAAGGTATAATGTATGAATGCATTAAAGCAGATATTCCCTTCGTATTATGTGGTTCCATAAGAGATGACGGTCCGATTCCAGACGTTATCACAGATGTTGTAGAAGCCCAGATGCAGTACAAATCAGTATTAAGAGATGCCAAATTGGTCATTATGCTGTCAACTATGCTCCACTCTATTGCAGTAGGAAATATGTTACCTGCGTCAGTTAAGGTAATAGCTGTAGATATCAATCAACCCGTTGTTACTAAACTACTTGATAGAGGAACGACGCAAGCCATAGGAGTGGTTACTGATATTGGCTCTTTCTTGCCTATTGTGATGAGAAATTTGGAAAACCTATTACCCAATTGACAAAATCAAGTTTATGGTTTTTGACATAAACTTGATTTCTAGCATTAATAACAAAATAATCCAAGTTTCATTACTTCTATTTATCTAAATCAGAGGGTTTTCGTTTAGAAGTCCTCGCTTCGCATTACTTCTGCATCAATAAATTTGATTAGTTTTTTGTCAGACACCCTTGTTGTGTGATCACACCCGACGCACTTAAAAAATACTTGAGATTTTCTGATTTTCGGAGTCTTTTTAGACTCCAGATGTTTAACTATCCAGTCCTTTGGAGATTTGGTTTTACAAAACGGACAAACAATACATGTTGAAACTTCATCTATATCGTTTGAAATTGACATATGGATACCAGTCTAGTAATGTTCAACCTATTTATTTCATATATATCAACCAATGTATCAAGGCCGATTGTCTAGAAGATCCTCAAATTTTGCATATACAATATATACAATTTAAGAAAAAAACTATCAATTAAAAGTTTAAAACTCACAACTCCCCTAATAATTTATTTAAAAAAAGGGTGATGAAATAATCATTAAAAAATAGGTATTATCATGATTGCTTGTCACTTTGAGAGATGATTTCTCTTATTAAGTTCATCGAGACTTGCGGATCTGCCTTGCCCTGTGTTTCTTTCATGATCAAACCGAGAATGAAATTGGTGACGTTGGGATTACTCTTTGACTGGTTAATGAGGTGAGGTTGATCTGAAACTATTTTTTTTATCAAATCAGCTATTTGTTCAGTATTTGAAATTCTTTTAGTATCCAATCGTTTTACCAATTCAAATGGATCATCACCAGTTTTCAAACAGGTGTCAAAGATCTCCCTTGCCATACTCCTACTGGTTGTTTTTTCTTCGACGAGTTTTGCCATGCTAGCGATTAAACGGGGAGACATATGTGATCCTGACAAAATGTTAAATGATGTCTTGCTACTATCAGATTTTTCCAATTCATTTATTTTCGTTAATAATTCGTTGACGATCCAATTAGACACTTCCACTGGAGCCGAGTAAAATTTTAGTGCCTGCTCAAAAAAATCGCTTATTTTTTTACTATTTACCAAGATTCTGGCAGTATGTGGGGTGATTTTAAACGTATCTTTGTACCTGGCTAGCCGTTCAGCAGGCAGTTCGTGCATTTGGGATCGTAGTCCAGACACAAAATTCTCCCCCCCCAAGTTAATTCTGGGAATATCCGGCTCAGGAAAATACTTGTATTCTTCCTCTTTTTCCTTTGATCTTGCAGCGATTGTAATTTTTCTCCTTTCGTCCCAGTGTCGGGTTTCTGCCTGTACATCGATATCATGCATAACCAAAGTTTTCTGCCTTGTAATTTCGTAAAGAATCGATTTTTCAACGTCTTTAAATGAGCTAATATTCTTGATCTCGACTTTTTTTCCACCGCTGATAGAAACATTCACATCACAGCGAATCGAACCCTCCAAGGCCGGGTCGCATACTTCTAAATATTCAAATATATTGATAATTTCATTTAGGAATAGCCTGACATCCGATGGGCTTGTGAAATCTGGCTCTGTTACAATCTCAACAAGCGCTACTCCTGCCCTATTATAGTCAATCAAACTATAATTGTTGATAGAAGATTTGTCATCCTCGTAAACAATCTTTCCCGGATCTTCTTCTAGTTGAATTCTGGTGATCCTAACAGATGGCTTCTGATTTTCATTCGACGAATCACTACTGCCTCCAAGTAAATCATTAGCAAAATAATACAATCCATTGTAACCGATACTACTTAATTCGTATGAGTTGTACTGGGTAATCTGAAAATTTTTCGGTAAATCAGGGTAAAAGTAATTTTTCCTATAAAACGATATTTTTTCAGGTATACTGCAATTGAATGCTAAGCAAATCATAGAAGCAAATTCCACTGCCCTCTTGTTTAGCAAAGGTAAAGTTCCCGGTAAGCCGAGGCAGATTGGACATGTATTCTCATTTGGTGGCAAATTTCTATAATTACAAAGACATTTGCAAAATAATTTTGTATTAAGATTGGTAAGTTGACAATGTATTTCAAGACCTATCTTAAGCTGATCGATGTTTTTTGTATCCAATTTCATAATTCTGGGAAGCACTCTCCATAATCTGCTTCTTTTTCAAAGAGAACCGCAATATCAACCAGTTTTTGTTCTTCAAATGCATTCGCGATCAATTGAACCCCAAATGGAAATCCCTCTTTGGAAAATCCTGCTGGAATGGAAATTGCTGGTAGCCCAGTTAGATTTGCTATTATTGTAAACAAGTCCAAATTGTATATCTCTACAGGATTAGATATTTTTTCTCCCAGTTTGAATGGCAAAACTGGCATGGTAGGGAGTAAGATGATGTCAAATTTCTGGAACAAATTTTTGAATTCGTTTCGAATTAATGAGCGTACTAATTGTGCCTTAGCATAGTATTTACCAAAGTAACCGGCTGATAGAACATATGATCCCAACAAGATACGCAGTTTAACTTCATCACCAAAAAGTGATCTTGATTTTGAAAAATAACTTGTCCATTCATAACCCTCAGGGTTTAGATGGTAACCATATCTAATATTGTCAAACCGAGAAAGATTACTAGAAGCTTCAGCGGTGGCTATAATGTAATATGCTGCAACCGCAAAATCTATCATCGACAATTTAATATTCTCCAAATGATGATGATGCTTTTCCAAAAGATCTATTTTGTCTTGAATCCCGCTGATGATTTGATGATCAGAACTTTGAATCAGATCAGATAACAAGCCTACCTTAAATTTGGCTGTCCGTAACTCTTCATCGGATTTTATCCTACAAAAATTAGTTGAAGGGGAGGTGGTATTATCATTAATATCTTCTCCAGAAATTGTATTCAAAAGAGGAACAATATCAAATATAGTCCTTGCGATGGGTCCAATTTGTTCTAAGGAATTTGAGTAAGAAACTAATCCATTTCTGCTCACGGTTCCATAGGTTGGCTTGAGTCCTATCACAGAACAAAAACTAGCAGGACATCTAATGGATCCCCCGGTATCAGATCCTAGTGATATTGGTATCTGGAGTGATGATACCGCTGCAGCACTTCCACCAGAAGACCCGCCAGCAACGTACCCCGTGTTCCATGGGTTTCTCACCGGTCCGTATGCCGAAAATTCTGAAGTAGTTCCCATCCCAAATTCATCCATATTTAACTTTCCTATAACAATCGCGTCTTGATCTTCTAAACGATCTATCACCGTTGCATTATATGGAGAAATATAATCGCTAAGCATTCTAGACGCACATGTGTTTTTCAATCCCTTTACATTGATGTTGTCTTTGATTCCTATTGGAATACCGGCAAATATCCCTGTTTTTTCTCCGGTTTGTATTTTCTTGTCGATTTTCTTTGATTTTTCTAAGGCATCTTCAAAATTCGTGGTGATAAAGGAATTTATTCTACTATCGGTCTCGTTGATTCTCCCTATAATTACAGAAATATATTCCTCTGCACTGAATTCACCATTCTTAATCTTGCTTACAACCAAGTTAGCTGGGAGTTTAAATAGATCCTTCAAAATTTAAATCCTCGGTCCAAGGATGTAACCATTCTTTGAGTTGGAGAATTTCATCTTGGTTTCAAGATTACGTTTAACAGCATTTGTGTTAAATGCCTGGTCATCTCGCAATGCATCAATAGGTTTTTCTATTATTATATCATTATTGGTATCAATCTTGTAATCCGCCTTATCAAATTTGTCAAGTTTGTCAAACAATAGTAGAACTTCGCTTATTTTTTTTCCGGTTTCGATCATCAATTCATTTGGTATTTCCAATTTAGAGAGATCACACAACTCCCTCAAATCATCTGTAATTGGCATTAACTAGGTGGGTTCACACTCAACTTTATATTTATCTTATGGAGTTAATCGATCAATATCACGTGGATAAAAAGTCGCATCTCT